>JAYEOK010000001.1:0-23027 GCA_034722915.1 Thermodesulfobacteriota bacterium
CCCCCAACACTCTCCCTGAAGTAAACCTTTGGGTCACTCCCGGAAAAACTCTTGTTCCTTTTCCCCATATCCTTTATTCTATTACTTCCAGGTAATAATCTACCCGATAAAATCGAAAAAAGTCGGTACTTTTGAGTACCCCCTTTGCTAAAAAACACAGAAAAAAATTTCCACAGTATCTAAAGGAGACTCTTATGGAATACTCTTCTGAAGTAAAAGAAATGTGTCCCCTTACACAAGGGACCAATCATGGCCCATCGCCGATCCCTCAGGAAGGAGCATGGACACAGGCCAGAGAAATAAAAGATATTCGTGGTTTGACTCACGGAGTTGGCTGGTGTGCGCCCCATCAGGGAGCATGCAAGCTGACCCTGAACATCAAGGACGGAATCATTGAAGAAGCGCTCATTGAGACTATTGGCTGCACCGGCATGACCCATTCCGCTGCCATGGCTTCTGAAATTATGCCTGGAAAAACAATTCTTGAGGCGCTGAACACAGATCTGGTCTGTGATGCCATTAACACTGCCATGCGGGAACTGTTCCTGCAAATTGTTTATGGCCGCAGTCAGTCTGCATTTTCAGAAGGTGGTCTTCCCATTGGCGCCGGTCTTGAAGATCTTGGTAAGGGATTACGCTCTGTTATTGCAAGCACATACGGCACCAGGCTCAAAGGCCCCCGCTATCTTGAAGTCACAGAAGGCTATGTTATGGAGCTGGCGCTTGATGCAAATGATGAAATCATCGGTTATAAGTATGTGCACCTTGGCCGCATGATGGAGGCTGTCAGAAAAGGTACAGACGCCGGCAAGGCCCTCGAAGATGCTACCGGAACCTACGGTCGATTTGCTGATGCAGTTAAAACCATTGATCCGCGTGAGGAATAAGGAGAACAATCATGGCACTATTTGAAAGTTATGAAAGGCGGATCGATCAGATCATTCCTGTTTTAGAAAAATACAGCATGAAGAGCCTGGAAGAGGCTAAAGAAGTCTGCGATGCCTATGGCGTGGATGTTACAAAAATAGTCAAAACTATCCAGCCTATCTGTTTTGACAATGCCTGCTGGGCATACACTCTGGGTGCCGCCATTTCTATCAAAAAGGGTGAAACCAAGGCTGTTGATATTGCGGCTACTCTAGGCGAAGGACTGCAGGCCTTCTGCATTCCCGGGTCTGTTGCTGATAGTCGTCAGGTCGGTATTGGTCATGGCAATCTTGCCTCCATGCTCCTGCGTGAAGAGACTAAATGCTTTGCCTTTATTGCAGGACATGAATCCTTTGCTGCGGCAGAAGGCGCAATCGGGCTTGCCATGTCGGCAAACCGTGTACGCCAAGAACCACTGCGGGTAATCCTTAATGGTTTAGGTAAAGATGCCTCCCATATTATTTCACGTATCAATGGATTCACCAGTGTGGAAACCAAATTTGACTACGCGACCTCAAAGCTCGAAGTCATCAAAGAAAACCGGTTTTCCGAAGGCGAACGCGGCAAAGTCCGCTGCTATGGTGCCGATGATGTGCGTGAAGGTGTGGCCATCAATCACCTGGAAGGTGTAGACGTATCAATTACCGGCAACTCCACCAACCCCACCCGTTTTCAGCATCCGGTTGCAGGAACCTACAAAAAGGAATGTAACCAGCAGGGAAAACGCTATTTTTCAGTGGCTTCCGGGGGCGGTACAGGAAGAACACTGCACCCTGACAATATGGCTGCCGGGCCTGCCTCATATGGCATGACCGACACCATGGGACGTATGCATTCCGATGCCCAGTTTGCCGGCTCCTCTTCTGTGCCTGCGCACGTTGAGATGATGGGACTGATTGGCATGGGAAACAACCCTATGGTTGGTGCTTCCGTGGCTGTGGCCGTTGCCCTGGAACAGGCCAGTTAGAAAAAACGTAACTATTCAGGAGCCCCCCATCTCTGCACGGTCAGGCTGGTTCACATAGGCACTACTATAGTTCTCCAGCCTGCCTGCACAGATATGAGGCGCTCCTAAACAGTTACAGGACAGTGGTTAGGCAAATTACCAGCTCTCACCTGAATAGTTACGAAAAAACCATATAAAAAATATAAAAACACAAAAAGCCGGATGCTATTCTCGCATCCGGCTTTACTCTTCTCTTTTGCCACGAAATCTCCTTCCGCGAATTCCATCCCTACAGGGGGAAAAACTGTTCAAGCAACAGGTGCATGCACCTGTTAATTTCTCCAAACTGATTATCAGGTTTTAACATTTCCTGCTCAGACATTATCCAGGGAGCGTTGGTCAGCTCTGCACGGCAGTTATCAATTAATGTGGCACCACTGCTCCTGGTGGTTTCCAGATGAAACTGAAGCCCAATCACATGTTCCTTATAGAGAAAAGCCTGATTTATACAGGCCTCGCTTGAATAAAGCCGAACAGCCTGTTCCGGAAGGCTAAAGGTATCACCATGCCAGTGAAATACTGTCAACTGCTCCGGTAAAACTGACAAAAGAAATTCTGGGATATCAGCACTACGGGTGACAGGAAACCAGCCGATTTCTTTTTCAGGATTTTCACTCACTTCTGCCCCCAGCACATCAGCCAGAAGCTGCGCACCCAGGCATATTCCAAGTATTGGCGTGCCACGTTCAGCCACCAATCGCAAAAACTCCTTTTCCTCAGACAGCCACGGATACTCTTCATAGTCATAAATCCCCATGGGGCCACCCATGACAATCAAACCGGAAAACGTATCCAATGAAGGCAGAGTATCTCCTGCCCAGAGGCGGGTGCAAGACAGATTATGTCCCTGCTCTACCAGCCATCCTTTCATGGAGCCAAGCCCCTCAAAAGATACGTGCTGCAGCCAGTGTATCTCTGCCATTACGCTCTCTTTAAAGAATCTGGCTCAGGAATAGTTTCGTTCGATCGGACTGAGGATTATCAAAAAATTCATTGGGCTCATTCTCTTCGATAATCTCACCGGCATCCATAAAGAGAACCCGATTGGCAACGGTCTTGGCAAAACCCATCTCATGGGTCACGCAGAGCATGGTCATTCCTTCCCGGGCAAGATCAACCATAACATCAAGCACCTCTTTAATCATCTCCGGGTCAAGCGCGGAGGTGGGCTCATCAAAAAGCATAATGGATGGATTCATGCAGAGACTGCGGGCAATGGCCACACGCTGCTGCTGGCCGCCTGAAAGCTGTCCTGGAAATTTATCAGCCTGATCCAAGATCTGCACTCTCTCAAGATATTGCATGGCTATTGCTGTTGCTTCTTTTCTCGGTTTTTTCTGCACCCAGATCGGAGCCAGGCAGCAGTTCTCCATAACAGTCAGGTGCGGAAAAAGATTGAACTGCTGGAAAACCATACCGATATCACGGCGGACAGTATCGATATTTTTCAAATCATCATCAAGGGTTACCCCGGAAACGACGATATCACCCTCCTGATGTTCCTCAAGACGATTCATGCAGCGGATCAGTGTTGATTTCCCGCAGCCTGACGGACCGCAGATGATAATCCGCTCGCCTTTTGTTACCTTGAGATTGATGTTTTTCAGGACGTGAAAATCACCATACCATTTATTGACATTACGCAACTCCACCATCACGTCATCAGAAGCCATTTGTTGTGTCTGTGTTGCCGTCATAATAGATCCATTATTTTAATAGCCATATTTCAAATTCAATTTACGCAAAACCATCCAGTCCAAACCGCGCACCTCATACCGCATACCGCATACCCCACACCATATTTCACCGTGCATGCCCGGTGTGCAATTTCTTCTCCAAATGCTGAGAATAACGGGACATGGAAAAACAGGAGACCCAGTAAATACTTGCTACAAACACGTAGCCTTCCACAGAAAAACCAAGCCATTTTGGATCGGCAAAAGCGGCCTGAACAACAGCCAGCAAATCAAAGAGTCCGATGATCAGAACCAGAGTTGTGTCCTTGAAAAGAGCAATAAAAGTGTTTACGATTCCTGGAATAACCAGTTTTAATGCCTGGGGCAAAATAATAAAAGCCATTGTTTTCCAATAGGAAAGGCCAAGGGCCTCTGCTGCCTCTGTCTGTCCTCTTGGAATTGCCTGCAACCCACCGCGCACAACCTCTGCCATGTAGGCGGACTGAAAAAAGATAATGCCGATCATTGCACGCAGCAATTTATCAATCTGCATGTTTTCCGGAATAAACATCGGCAGCATGACAGAAGACATAAACAGCACCGTAATAAGCGGCACACCACGCCAGAACTCAATAAAAACCACAGAAATCGACTTGGCAATGGGCATGGATGACCTGCGCCCTAAGGCCAGGACAATACCAATGGGGAACGAAAAAAACATACCAGTAGTCGCAAGAATCAAGGTCAGCATCAAGCCGCCCCATTTATAAGTTTCCACAACCGGAAGCCCAAAAGCGCCACCATAAAAAAGATAATAGGCTATTACCGGATAGCAGAGAATTGTAAATGCCCCCACCAGACCTTTTTTAGGGGTACGATCGATGAGCAACCAGGCAACAAGCCCCCCAATCAGAGAAAAAGCTGTCACCACCCGCCAGTATTCAGACGGCGGGTAAAACCCAAAGAGAAATTGTTTCAACCGAACCCCGACAAAAACCCAGCAGGCACCATCACTGGTACACGCATCACGTGTTGTTCCCACCCAGTCTGCAGTGACAAAAGCCCAGGTGAATAAAGGCGGAACAACTTGATACAGCAGGTACAGGGCTACGAGGGTAAAAATCGAATTGATAACCGAGGAAAACAGATTTGTTTTCAGCCAACCCAACGCGCCTACGGAACTGGCTGGAGGCGGTAAAGATGGACTCGGGCTTGTTACATGTACAGTCATACCATTACCTCTCCACCAGCATAATTTTCTTATTGTACCAGTTCATAATTGCTGAAATAGTCAAACTTATAAAGAGGTAGACGCCCATGGTCATAGCTATAATTTCGATGGCCTGGCCAGTCTGATTGAGTGTTGTCCCCGCAAAGACTGCTACCAGATCAGGATATCCGATTGCGGTTGCAAGGGATGAATTTTTCACGAGGTTCAGGTACTGAGAGGTTAACTGCGGAATAATTACCCTCATGGCCTGGGGAATAACAACCAGTTTCAAGACCTTGGTTTTATGGAGGCCAAGGGCTGAAGCTGCCTCGGTCTGGCCACTGTTTACCGACAAGATTCCAGATCGCACAACTTCAGCAATAAAAGTACCTGTATACACAGAAAGTGCTATCAGCAGGGCAGTGAGTTCTGGAATAATAGTCATACCACCGCTAAAGTTAAACCCTTGCAGTTTTGGAATATCCCAGGTCAGAGGTGATCCAACGGCAAAGAACACAAGCAGGGGAAGGCCGACAATCAAAGCGAATCCCACTCTGAACATCTTAAACTGTTTTCCAGTATCATCCTGACGTTTTTTTGCCCAACGCCGGATGAGCAGGGTAGTAACAATTGCCAGGGCCAGGGCCCACGTCACAAAACTGAAGCCATCACCAAACAACGGCTGTGGAAGATACATCCCCCTGATATTCAAAAATGCCACATCACCTGCTGCCCAGCTCTGTCTTGGAGAAGGCAGGGCACGAAGTACGGCAAAATACCAGAAAAAAATCTGGAGCAGGAGTGGAATGTTACGAAACATTTCCACATACACCCCTGCCAGCTTGGCTATCAGCCAGTTGTTAGACAGCCGGGCCACACCAGCAGTAAATCCGATAATGGTAGCAAAGATAATACCGAGCCCTGAGACAAGCAGGGTGTTCAGGAGACCGACCCAAAAAGTACGGCCAAAAGAATAGGATTCATCAAAAGGAATAAGACTCTGAAGAATCCCAAAACCTGCCTTCAGGGATAAAAATCCGAATCCTGTTGATATCCCCCTTGTCTCCAGATTTGCCAGGGTATTCCTTCCGATAAACCAGAAAAAACCAACAAGCATGGCCACCAGCAGCACCTGAAAAAACAGGGAGCGATAGTGGGCATTATTCCAGAACTGTTTTTGGGGTGATTTGGACATAATTACCAAGAAATAAAAAGAATAAAAAAAAAGGACGCTTCCCTCTATCAGGAAAGCGTCCTTTGACAGTCTATAACTGACTATCGAACAGGAGGGGCATACATGATGCCGCCCTTGCTCCAGAGTGCGTTCAATCCGCGGGCAATCTTCAATGGAGAACCAGCACCAACGTTACGATCAAAAATCTCACCATAGTTACCAACCTGTTTGATGACCTGGTACGCCCAGTCACTATTCAAACCAAGACCTTTTCCAGCGATTCCTTCCAGACCAAGCAGTCTACGGATAGCAGGGCTTTTGGAATTTGCTTTCATATCATCAACATTAGCTGCAGTTACACCAAGCTCCTCAGCCTCAATCATTGCATTAAGGGTCCACTTAACGATATTGAACCAGGCATCATCACCCTGACGAACAACTGGTCCGAGGGGTTCTTTAGAGATAACTTCAGGAAGTACTACAGCATCGTCCGGTTTGGAAAGGTGAGTACGCAATCCGTAGAGCTGAGACTGATCCGAGGTAAGCACATCACAACGACCATTATCAAAGGCCTTGGCAGTAGCATCATGAGAATCAAACACTACAGCTTTGTACTCCATTTTGTTCTCTTTGAAATAATCCGCCAGGTTCAGTTCAGAGGTGGTTCCAGACTGAATACAGACAGCAGCACCATTCAGATCAAGAGCTGATTTCACACCCAGTTTTTTCATGACCATGAACCCCTGACCGTCGTAGTAATTTACACCGGTAAAGTTTAAACCGAGCGAAGAGTCACGGGTAAGGGTCCAGGTGGTACCACGGACAAGAGCATCAATCTCTCCGGACTGCAGAGCAGTAAAACGCTCTTTGGCATTTAATGGTACATATTTGATTTTAGTAGCATCACCAAGTGTTGCCGCAGCAATAGCCTTGCAAACGTCAACATCAAGACCTGCCCAATTGCCTTTTTCATCGGCAATGGAAAACCCGGGAAGACCAGTGGAAACTCCGCACTGAAAAACTCCACGTTTCTGAACTTCATCTTTGGTGGACGCCTGAGCAAATCCAACGGATATGACAAGTGTTACAACAGTGGCCACTAGGGCCCATGTAATTTTTTTCATTTATGACTCCTGATTAAAAGTAAAATAGTAATAGATTATAGACACCTGCAAGCTTATATCTTTAACAGCATTGTTTCAACGACCACGATACTACCAATCGACTTCAAGAATGTCTATCAGAAAAACAAAAAAGATCCCCTAAAACCATGACTCGCGCCCTCTGTCACTATGAATTTAAACAGTGTTATGGTACATTTTGAGGATGCAAGCAACAACACCTCATACAATTCTTGTAGTTGATGACAATAAAGTCAGCCTGCGCCTTTTAACTGCCATTCTCCATGGTGCCGGCTATACGGTTATTACCGGCAGCAACTCTGAAGAGGCCCTGGAACAGATCAATACCCAATCACCCGACATTATTCTACTCGATGTCATGATGCCTGGCATGAATGGCTTTTCCCTGTGCCGAAAACTCAAACAAAACAAACAGACCTCTGATATTCCTCTTATTTTTCTCACATCGCTTTCCCAAAAAGAAGATATTATTGAAGGCTTCAATGCAGGTGGCAATGACTACATTGTCAAACCCTTTAATCGACAGGAACTGCTTGCCCGGGTACGAAACCATCTTCGCCTCTATGATACGCTCCAGGAGAACAAGCGACTGATCAGGCTTTCTGAGGATGCCAGTCGGTCCAAGACTGAATTTCTTGCCTCCATGAGCCACGAGATTCGTACCCCGCTGAATTCTATCATCGGTATGGCCGAGGTACTGGTTGAAACTCCGCTCACAGATGAACAGCAGGACTATGTACGAATTTTCCGTTCTGCCGGAGAGAGCTTACTGGAAATAATCAATGACATTCTCGATCTTTCAAAAATAGAAGCAGGACAGACTGCACTCGAAACCATTGACTTTCATCTGCCTTCGCTCCTTGACTCAGTAGTCTCCATCCTTTCTGTTCGGGCAGCCGAACAGAATACTCCAGTTTCAGTGCATCTCCACGCCGATGTCCCCCATGGCCTCAGCGGGGACCCCACCCGCCTTCGCCAAATTCTGATTAATCTTGTGGGAAACGGGCTTAAATTCACCGAAAACGGGACGGTTGACATTTCAGTCAAAATTGATGCCGAAAACAAGCTGCTTTTTTCCGTCAAAGACGATGGAATAGGTGTCGCCCGAGAAAAACAGGAACTTATCTTTGAAAGCTTTACCCAGGCCGATTCTTTGACCACCAGAAAATACGGCGGGACAGGGCTGGGCCTCACAATCTGTAAAAAACTGACAAAAACGATGGGCGGTCGTATCTGGCTGGAAAGCTCGCCAGGAGAAGGATCCACATTCTTTTTCACTTGCACATTCCGCGCTGCTGTCTCCGATCCTTTACCCACTCCCGAAAAGCCAACTCCTGCCACCAGTTGCGAAATTCTCAAGCCTGCCCATATCCTGCTTGTGGATGATAATGAGGACAATCGTAACCTTATTTCCCTGTACCTGCGGAACACTCCGTTCACCCTTCAAACTGCCACAAACGGCAAAGAAGCAGTAAGGATTTTCAAACGTTCATGGTTTGACATTGTCATTATGGATATAGAGATGCCGCTCATGGATGGCTATGAGACGACAAAACAGCTCAGACGATGGGAACAGGAACAGAAAGATGAAGAGACTCCCATTGTCGCACTCACAGCCCATGCCTTTGTACGTTTCAAGAAAAAATGTATGGCCGCTGGCTGTTCTGACTACCTGACCAAACCTATTCGCAGAAATACCCTGCTCCATACCATTACCACACATCTCAAACAGAAACAAAAGCCCCCCGGGCAAAAGGAAAAAGTTACTGGCAATGCAAAAAAAGAAACATCACAAAAGAGTCTAAAAATTCGCCTGGACCCGAAGATCAAAAAACTGATCCCCAAGTTCCTGGAAAACAAGCGCAACGAGGCGAAACGCTTGATCCGGACCATTGACACAGGTGACATGGAAGAGTTACGTAAACAGTCACATACGGTAAAAGGAACATCCTGGATGTATGGATTCCAGGAACTAGGCGACCTCTGCCTCTCCCTTGAACAGGCTGCAAGGGACAGGGATTCAAACCGCGCATATCAACTCGCCTCAGAGATCCAGACCTACCTGGACAACATTGAGATATCATACGCCCGGTAACTGTTCTGAACGCCTCTAACCCTGTAAGCTGATATCTATTCCAGTCACAGTGAGTTGACCATAAAATGTCAATAGGCAAAACGTCTGGTTACGGTTAGTACAGAACATATAAAGCCCGCCCCCGCAGCACCACATTGTGGTCTTGGCTCCCCCCCCCTCTATTCACGTATAATTATAAAAAAAATACACAAATAAGACAAAGTCAAACCTGCCGCAAGACAGGGGCAGAAAGCCACGGATCTTTATAAGATAGCCGGGTTACCTATTTGAAAAGGTAACTCGGCTTTTTTTGTAACTGTTCAATCGAAGATCAGCGAATTGAACACTCAGTAAACTTTATCTTATGGGGGGCGTTTTTATGGCAAAGAAAATGAAGATTGTAATCCTTTTGTTGATTTGTTTTTTTGCTTCCTTTTTCTATCAAGGAACAAATTCCTCAGCATATGCTGAGAATGTTTATCAAAAAAACCCGTGTTGATCCAAGAGACGTATACTTAGGGTTCGGTAAAAAATAACTTGGCATTTTCCGGTCATAAATGTGCTACAGGTTCAGTCGATTTTATATATTCACAACCGCAGCGTAGCTGGCTACGTGAGGATTGTGAATATATAAAATCGGCTGAAGATGTGGTGCAGTTACGAATTGGAAAGTCCAAGTTATTTTTTACCGAGCCCTTAAGTGTGGAGGCATTGTGCGGTTGTGAGGGACTCCCGTACGAATTTATATATGTTATGCAATTCTCTAACCGGAAATCACTGACTTACACCAAATCATCACAATAAAAGCTAGCATCCTATTTCACCAGTATAAACATTAAAAATATCACAACCATATCCAAGACATACATGAAGTGCTATTTTTTGAGCGTAGGTATCCATTGCCGGTGAAAACGGATTTTTTTGAAAAACCAATGCTGTTGGTTCAGGGCTACATAACGATTCCTCCTTGTTGCTTCATGTGAGCCAGGCTGTCTGTCTGCCAGATGGTTTCGGTAGCCTTGTCGCCGTTACCAACTGAGACTAACTATTTTTTCGCGATTTAAAATCAAAAAGATATACCACCAAACAAGCAACAATAATTACAGGCATGATGTTTAATATGGTTGGAAGAAAAGATCTTTAAGGAAAAACTGATTTGCTTTTCCATAGCTAAAAACAGAACGCCCTAACCACTGGGAACAACACAACAAACCCACTAGTCACCTTGAAAAATGGTCAAAACATATTTCATATCTGAATGCACCACACTTGACTAAATATCGTATAAATATTATACTTACCCTATGAAATGGGAAATAATAATCAGTGAGGAATATGAAAGTTGGTTTAACGAATTACCTCAAAAACACAAAATTGCCATAGCAACAGATTTAGAAGTTTTGAAAGACATTGGTCCAACGTTAGGGCGACCATACGCTGACCAAATAAAAGGATCTAAATTTAACAACTTAAAAGAATTGAGAACAAAAATGACAGGTCATGTTTACAGAAGCCTATTTGCATTTGATCCTGCAAGACATGCGGTCATTCTTAGTGGCGGAGACAAAAAAGGTAAAAATCAGGAAAAGTTTTACAAACGCTTGATTGCTCAAGCTGAAATTGTTTTTGAAACTCACTTAAAAACTCTTCAATGTAAATAATGGTGAAATTATGAAAACTTTAGACAAGTTACTTAAAGACAATTTTTCAAGCAAGGAAAGAGCTGAAATTCGCTTAAAATCTAAAGAGAAAATAGCATCTGTTCGCCTGCAACAAGTACGCAAATCCCACCATATCACTCAAAAGGAACTTGCTAAAACAATGGGATTATCCCAATCTGCACTTTCAGAGCTTGAGAGACGCCCGAATATCACAATAAATGCAATGCAACGCTATGTTGAAGCCTTAGGAGGTCATCTTGAAATAAAAGCTGTATTTCAAGAAGGCAGCAAAGAACTTCTAGCTTGAATTTGTTTTTTTTAGAACCTAGGCAAAAACAACATAAGCATATGTAATAACAAAATAAATAAGGTTAGATTAAGTGAGGAACGAACCACAATCTGAACCGTTTGTTGGACGAACCCGGTTAATATATAAAAAATAGCTTTTTGAGGAGAGACTGCCGAATCAAGCAGAAATGGGGGAAGAATTGTTTTGTTCTCGAAAATATGCTTTTTGCAATATATTTCCCTGATACATTCGGCTTCCAGAAGCATGAAATGATGTTTTTTGAGCGTAGATATCCGTAGAGAAACTGATTTTTCTGGTTTATCTGATAAGGAAAAGTGATTTCATGCTTATGCTAAACAACAGTTGCAATTGTATCCAAACGATATCAATTTCATGTATGTTTAGTTTCGAGTAACAGAAATCCAATTTTTCAAAATCCAGGCAACTATATTGAAAATTTGACAAATCTCTTTAACCAAATAGCTTTCAATCTAGATAATACCCATATTGAAATATTGTGGCTCAACTCTGACCACATCCATTTATATGTAAAGACAACCCCCCGATTACTCATTAGAAGAAATAGTTCATAAAATAATAAAAATTTCAGAAAAAGAAATTATTTCAATTTATCCAGAAATAAAAACTTTGCCTAACAGCATTTGGGAATCAGACTATTTTGCTGAATCAATCGGGTGAAAACAAAAAAACACACCCGCGTAACACGCTAATATCAATGAACATTCGCACATAAAACGCTGCATTGCTCTAACTTTAACACCCTCAATGGAAAAGACAATATGTTCAATGGCTTTTCGTTCTATCGGGCTAACTTGTCCGACCAGATATCGATAATTTTTTTAAAATTCGCTCCTGCAAAAGCAATCAGCGAAACCTTCGTGCTTGCCTGGCCTTGAGAACATGCCCTATATCACTAACAAAAACATATTCCACCTCGATTCCCTGCCACAAAGTACTATAGTCTTAAGTACGGTTCCCATGGCTGTTGAAATGGCCTGGGGAAAAGATGTGATGTTGACTGCCTCAACACTTTTGGGGGTCATAGGAGGCTATCCGGGAACAACCATTTCTTCTCCAATCGAGGCATTTTGAAAAAATAAGCGCAGGAGCCCCGCAGGAAACACCCAAACCACGGGTACAAGTGCTCTTGGGTACATATAGTCAATATTTCAAGAATTATTTTTTAAAATAATAACGAGTTGGGAAAAAGTTAAAATGAACAACAATCTCATTAAAAAATTAGCAATGATAGTGGCAGGAGGAATCCTTGTGGCTGTCTTTTTTGCCCTTGATCTCCAGCAGTATCTTACTCTGAACTATCTTAAGGAATCCCAGGCCCGTTTTGCAGGCCTGTATCAGGAAAATCCCGGTCTGATGATTGGTGGCTATATGGCAACCTACATTCTGGTTGCCGCACTTTCTCTCCCAGGTGCTGCCATCCTCACCCTGGCCGGAGGTGCCCTGTTCGGTCTTACCACAGGGCTTATCATTGTCTCTTTTGCCTCCTCCATCGGTGCGACTCTGGCCTGTTTTGTGGCACGTTTTGTCCTGCGCGACTGGGTACAAAATAAATTTGGTGACAAGTTGACTACGATTAACGATGGTATTGCAAGAGAAGGTGCCTTTTACCTCTTTACCCTGCGCCTGATTCCAGTGTTTCCTTTTTTTGTTATCAACCTGGTTATGGGCCTGACAAAGATGCCACTCTTCACCTTTTACTGGGTCTCCCAGCTTGGAATGTTGGCTGGTACGGCCGTCTTTGTCAACGCCGGAAAAGAACTTGGCAAGATTGACTCTTTATCAGGAATCCTTTCTCCCGGATTAATCGGCTCCTTTGTTATCCTGGGGCTTTTCCCCTTGGTTGTTAAAAAACTGTTAACCTTCATTAAAGGAAGAAAGAAATGAAACGTATTGCTCAATTTGCTCTTATCATCATTTTTTCATTTTTTACTACTATCCTTGCAGGTACAGTCATGGCAGAGGATCAAACCACACTTTACGACAAACTCCTTCACCAATACGTTAAGGATGGACAGGTGGATTATACAGGTTTCAAAGAAAAAGAGGCGGACCTGGATACCTATCTCGAATATCTGGCTGTTACCGATCCAGAAAAAATGTCTGAAAAAGAGCGCTTTGCATTTTATATTAACACCTATAATGCCTATACCATCAAATTGATCCTCAAGAATTTTGAGGATGGCAAGCCACCTGCCTCGATAAAAGATATAGGCAGCTTTTTCTCCAAACCCTGGTCTATCAAATTTGTCAAAGTCGGAGGGAGAACCAAAACCCTTGATAATATTGAGCACGATATCCTTAGACCTACCTTCAAGGATGCAAGAGTCCATTTTGCTGTCAACTGCGCCTCCAAGAGCTGCCCTCCACTCATTTCTACCCCTTACTCCGGCACAACACTGGAACTGCAATTGGATGCCAGTACCATTGCATTTATTAACAATCGCCAGGAAAATCGATTGGAAGGCTCTATCCTTTATATAAGCTCTATTTTTAAATGGTTTAAGGAAGATTTCCAGAACGACCCGATTAGTTTTTTTGAAAAATATGCTGAGGGAGACCTCAAAAAAGAACTCGCAGCTCAAAAAGGTCGGATCAAGGTAAAATACCTAGATTACGACTGGTCGCTAAACGGAAAATAATCTGTAAGGTTTTCCTCCGTAGCTGCGGCTTACTCTATAAAGCAACCATTGATTTTTTTTGTTTCTTAACTGCCAGAACGCAATAAGGCCAATGCAGGGAGGCGAAGATGAAAGAATCAGTCAATGTGAAAAATATTGGATTAAGGGGAGTTACCGTTGCCGATACCAAGGTAAGCTTTATTGACGGCAACAAAGATGTGCTTGTGTATCGAGGATACCGAATCGAAGATTTGGCTCAAAACGCGAGCTTTCCGGAAGTTGCCTATCTGCTGCTCCATGAAACCCTGCCTGATAATATTGAAGAGAAGACCGGTGAGGCCCAGGTAAAACCGGCTCTTTACCGGCCCAAGGCTGAATATATAGGGCAATATTGCGGTTTGATGGGTTGCAAGTTTGACCCTTTGGAAACGAGATAGTTAATATCTGATACATTACACATTGTTCCATATACGATGTTTGTAAAGATAAGGAGACAGTATGAAGACATTAACACCCCATAAGGGGGTAAAAGTACCTTTACCAAACTCTTTCCCAAAATATACGAAAAGAATTTATAAGGTATTACTCCTCATGATTCTGACAATGCTTTTCATGATGCCCATGGCCACCATGGCTCAAGCCGAAACTTATCACAAATCATTTCCATTTGATTTACACGGCTGTAAAAGGCACCTCAAAGCGATTGCCAAAGCGGTAAAGGACGCCGGTGGCAAGGTCAAGAAAAATGATGGCAGTGACAGGTCATACCGAATGACATTAGACGGTACAACCACTATTTACACATGCACAAGACACGAGCTGCTTGAGACAGAGATTTGAAATGAGTATGCCTGTCACTGACCTGATTTATTGAAACAAAGGAAGTACAATGAATTCTCAGGATATTTTCGAAAAGCTGGAAATGCTTATGCAGTAATGCTAATCACAGACAAAAAAGACGAATAATTATCTTAAGTAACATCTTTTTCAAAACATTTTATTTTAGAAAAAGGAGTCCGCGATGAGAAAAGATATTCAAAATTTTGCTACTCTTTATGCTTCCATTAAGGCATTGCCGGAAAATGCTTCTTTTTTAAATCATAGAGAGTCAAATCAGTGGAAAACGTACTCGAAGACAGAATTTATAACAGCGGTGCGTTATCTTACTTTGGCTTTTGAGGCTGAGGGGTGGCGTGGTAAGCAGATCGCAATAGCTATAGCATCATCAACATATTGGCTTCTGATTGATTATGCCTTGATGCTGAGCGGTGCGGTGAGTGTGCCTCTTTTTACAAATATTTCCAGCAAAAATCTGCGATTTCAGATTGCAGATGCAGATCTTCATACTGTGTTTACCCAAACTGAAGAACAAGAGCGGATTATACTTGAGGCTGATAACACTATAACCTGCATTGACATTGACACCACAGATCCAAAGCGTCAATCGCTTGATACGTTTATCCAAAGCGGAAAAAAAATTGATAAACGATCACCAGGAAAGTTTGATGAAATACTTTCCAGAATCACTCCAGATGATTTAATCACAATCATCTACACTTCAGGTACTTCAGGTTTACCTAAAGGGGTAGAACTGACACATTTCAATTTTATATCGCAAATCATAGATACCTCGATCAAGTATAAGCTAGATATCAAGACAGATAAATCTATGAGTCTGTTACCTTTGGCCCATATTTTTGAGCGTATGGTCATACATTTTTATCTGAGTACAGGGATAAGTGTCTACTTTGCAGATGATGTTCGAAATCTTGGAAATTTACTGCGTTCTGTTCAGCCAACTATCATGACTGTTGTGCCAAGACTTTTGGAAAAAGTCTGTTTCAGGATGCACAAAAAAGCGATGGAAGGGAATCCTGTTAAAAAGTTCATTGCCAAGATCGCTTTTCAGAACGCTCAGCAAAAAAAACCACACAGCCCAAAATCCTGGATAGGTAAATTGCTTGATAAACTGGTCTACAGCAAGTTGAGAGACTCATTGGGTGGTAAATTACGCCTGATGATTTCAGGTGGAGCGCCGCTGGCTGATGATCTCTACCGTTTTTTTCTCAACATCGGCATCCCTCTGTATCAAGGCTATGGACTGACTGAAGCGAGTCCTGTGATCTGTGCGAACGCACCGGGTGAAAACAAAGTAGGCACGTGCGGTAAACAGTTCATACAAACTGAAGTGAAAATAGATGCAGATGGGGCATTGTTTGCCAGAGGACCGGGGATCATGAAAGGGTACCACAATAATCCAGACGGAACTCGAGCGGCGGTGGACAGCGATGGTTGGTTACGTACCGGTGATTTGGCGACCATGGATAATGAAAAGTATATCACCATCACAGGGAGAAGTAAGGAACTCTCAAAAACATCAACAGGTGAGTACATCTCAGTACATTATATTGAACATCTTTTAATGATTAGTGGCTGGTTTGATCATGTACTTATCGTGGGCAATAATCGACCGTTTGTGGTTGCACTCTTAATGATTGATGCAGGTGCAGTAGGGGAATTTGCAAAAAAACATGGTCTACCGGGTATTGAAGAAGCTGTACTGTCCAATCGTTTTCAAAAGGAGATCAGTGAACTGATCACAAAAGTCGATAAAAAACTCAATCACTGGGAAAAAATCAGAGATTTTCATCTCATCACGGAGACACTCACCATCGAAAACGGGGATTTAACTCCCTCAATGAAGCTTGCGCGTGAGCATGTCGAGAAGCATTTTCAAGATGAGATTGAAAAAATGTATGAAGGTCACATATGATGAACTCGTGGGTTGTAAATCCTAACACCGGTGATGAACGGTAAGTGAGGCCGGCACTCAGTTCAGTACCCCCTCGAGGGGTATAAGTGCCTTGTTGGTATATCCAACTTGCTAATGTTAAACGAACTTTTCATTTTCTCGGAGTCGGAGTTTATACCCTGTCTCTTTAGGGTGCTTACCTGTTTTTTATGACAGCTTTTGAGGAGTAAGGCACTAAAAGTGCTCAGCTCATCTATCTGCGAGTGAACGCATCAATGAAGAGGCTGGTTCTGGTACCAAGGAATAATCACATCATCGTCACAGGCGAGGGAGAGGAAGAGGTGTTTCAGAGTGTTCATCGTTTTATTGAGGATGTTTTGAAAAGGTAAATATTTTTTTATAAAAAGCCATACGTGTAAAGGAGAATTCTGAAATGAAAATCTACAGATCAGGTATCATTTATCCCTTCCTGTTTTTTCTCCTCCTGCCTGCCCAGGTGTGTGCTCAGGCAGCAACCATTGAATACCATCTCAGCATTGGTGTTGAGCAGATCAGTATCACAGGAACGTCCGTCGACGCCATGACCATTAACGGCTCTATCCCTGGACCGACACTGCGTTTCACCGAGGGTGACATTGCCCGCATCCACGTACAGAATACAATGAAGGTGGATAGCTCTATCCACTGGCATGGTCTTCTTGTTCCGCCTGACATGGACGGCGTACCCAATATCACCTTTCCGCCGATTAAACCCGGTGAGACCTTTATCTATGAATTCCCCATCCGCCAGCATGGAACATACTGGTACCACTCCCATACCGATTTGCAAGAACAGAGGGGATTATATGGTTCCATCGTCATTGAGCCACAGATGGTAAAGCAACAGGCAGATCGGGATCATGTTGTGCTTCTCTCTGACTGGACAGATGAAAATCCCTATCAGGTGCTTCGAAACCTCAAACGAGGCAGTGAATGGTACGCCCTGGAAAAAGGGAGTGCCCAGAGCATCTTTGGTGCTGCCCGCCTGGGTATGCTTGGTGACTATTTCAAGCGTGAACTGCAGCGTATGCCACCCATGGATATAGCCGATGTCGCCTATGATTGTTTTCTTGCCAACGGCCAAGCGGAAACAAGCCTCTCCGCCCTTGCAGGTGAAGCTGTACGGCTGCGTATTATCAACGGTTCGGCCACCACCTATTTTTATATTGAATTTGGTGGTGGTCCTATGACCATCATTGCCGCAGATGGACAGAACGTGGAGCCGCTTGAGAAAAATCGCTTTCTCATCGGTGTTGCCGAAACCTATGATGTACTGGTGCAAATGCCTGAGTCTGGATCTCATGAACTGCGGGCAACCGCCCACGACGGTTCATCGTTTGCCTCAGCCTGGCTCGGTTCCGGCCATCGCACTTTTGCCCCCGACATACCAAAACCAAATCTCTACCATTCCATGGGTGGGCTTAAGCTGGGGCAGGTTTTTGCCCTTACTCCTGCAGGTACCATGGGCATGGAGGACAAAAAAGTTAACACAGGTAATTTTGATACACCAGGCATGACGGGAATGGATCACATGGATATGGGTGGTATGCACTCGATGCCGGGGATGGAACACGAAACAGAAACAAAAAATTCATCTGTGAGTGGCATGGATCATGACGGCCATGCCATGAAGTCTGCTCCCGGCACCTCCTCTGGTGGTGAAACATTTGGGGATAATTTCGGTTTTATGGCAGCCGATGTGGCTGCTTCCCGTAGTCTTGCCATGGACGGAATGGATGCTGCCCGCCCCTGGCCGCCCTATGCCGGATTAAAGGCAACTGCCTCCACAGTTCTATCCGGAAACAAACCTATTCGTGAAATTCGTCTCACCCTTGATGGAGATATGGAGCGCTATCTATGGTTTCTCAATAATAAACCTCTTTCTGAGAGTGATTCAATTCGAATAGAGGAAGGGGAAATCGTGCGTTTCATCATGATCAATAGAACCATGATGCACCATCCCATGCATCTGCACGGGCATTTCTTCAGGGTGATCAATGGTCAGGGCGACCATGCACCGTTAAAACATACAGTCAATGTTGCCCCTATGTCCACCACCATCATAGAGTTTGATGCAAACGAGGTTGGCGACTGGTTTTTTCACTGCCACCTGCTCTATCACATGAAAAGCGGTATGGCCCGGGTCGTCCATTACAATAATTTCACACCTGCTCCTGAAGTTCTGGCCATCAGGCCCAGGCTATACCAGGATTCGTGGTACTCTAACGGCCAGGCAGACCTGATCAGTAACATGAGTGAAGGTTTCCTCGTTCTTGCCAACTCTCGCAACATCCTCAAGGCGGAATGGGAAGCAGGGTGGCAGGACGTGGATGGTACAGAATGGGAAGGAATTTTCACCTATGATCGTTATCTGAACCGTTTCTTTACGATATTTGCAGGAATGGACCTGCAGAAGGAAGAGGAGGAGTCTGAGGAAACGCGAGGTGTATTAGGATTCAGCTACCTGCTGCCATTAAATATTGAATCCAGAGTATGGATCGACAGTGACGGCGGATCACGATTTTCCATGGAAAAAGACTTCCACCTGACCCCACGAATTTCGTTTTCCGCAGAAGCTCAGTATGACACGCATGATTTGTGGGAAGGTAGTACCACACTGGCCTACATGATCACAAACCATTTTTCCATCAGCGGTCGCTGGCACTCCGAATATGGGCTCGGCGCAGGGCTGCAAATTCGATTTTAGTGCCTTACTCGTTAATTCCTGTCACCCATTCGGGTACTGAAAAAAGTCAGGCTCTGCGTGGTTAGGACACTCTTTAATCCTTTATAAAACCTTTCAAGGAAGGCACTAATATGAAAAAATCTTTTTCCACAACAATTGACACTCGCAAGCAGTTTCAGGTGAATGGAAAAAAATATACTTTTTATTCGATCCGAGCATTACAGGAGTACGGTTTTGACGATATCGACCGGCTTCCCTTTTCCATCCGTATCCTGCTTGAAAATCTGTTGCGGCATGTTAACACGGATTTGGTGAGCCAAGAAGATGTTGTTAATATGGCATCCTGGCAGCCGGCGATGCAAGATGCCAAATCCATTCCTTTTATGCCTGGTCGGGTCGTTCTGCAGGATTTCACCGGAGTTCCTGCGATTGTTGACCTGGCAGCTCTCCGATCGGCAGTTGCCAGGTATGGCGGAGACCCGGAAATAATGAATCCATTTATTCCCGCCGATCTCATTATTGATCACTCCATCCAAGTCGATCGCTTTGGTGATAAAGACGCCTTTTCGTATAATGTACAACGTGAAATGGAGCGAAACCGGGAACGCTACACCATGCTCCACTGGGGGCAGAAGGCCTTTGCAAACTTCCGGGTTATTCCACCGGGGACCGGGATTGTGCATCAAGTTAATCTTGAATACCTTGCCTCAGTTGTCCAGACAGCGAAGAAAAAAGGTGAAATGCTGGCCTACCCCGATACTGTCATCGGCACTGACTCACACACCACCATGATTAACGGTCTTGGAGTGCTTGGCTGGGGAGTTGGCGGCATTGAGGCAGAGGCGGTTCTCCTCGGACAGCCTTATTCAATGCAGATTCCAGAAGTTGTGGGAGTAAAACTCACCGGCGAGCTGAAAAAAGGAATAACAGCAACCGACCTGGTGCTTACTATTACCGAATTTCTACGCAGCAAGGGTGTTGTTGGCCGCTTTGTCGAATTTTTCGGCCCTGGTACGGAGGCACTCAGCCTGCCGGATCGTGCAACTATCGCCAATATGGCTCCTGAATATGGCGCGACCATGGGTTTTTTCCCTGTAGACAAAGAAACACTTCGTTATCTCCAGGCAAGCGGCAGGAATTCCAAGCTGGTAAACCTTGTAGAAACATATAATAACGTACAGGGTCTTTTCCTCTCTCAAGAGAGTCCAGAACCAACATACAGTGTTGTGTACGAGATCCAACTCGATCAAATCGAACCGAGCCTGGCCGGACCTCGAAAACCCCAGGAACGGATTCCATTGTCAGGCATGAGCGATGCGTTTAAAGCTCAGCTGACAGAAAAAATGGAGCAGGATAGTGCAGTAATGAACGGCAGCGGCTGCTGGGGTGCTGAAGGAGGTGCCTGCCAATTGATACCAGCCGGTGCTGTATGTTCCATAAAAGAAGGCCAAGGATTACGAGAAGGTTGCTTTGATCAAAACGGTGAGCAAGTACACATCAAAGATGGCTCTGTGGTTATTGCCGCTATTACCAGTTGTACAAACACATCAAATCCTGCTGTTATGATTGGGGCCGGACTCCTGGCTCAAAAGGCTGCAGAGCTCGGTTTACAAACAAAACCCTGGGTCAAAACCAGTATGGCACCCGGTTCCAAAGTCGTCAGTCATTACCTTGAAAAAGCCGGTCTCATGACACCACTCGAACATTTCGGCTTTCATGTAGTTGGATATGGATGCACCACATGCATTGGCAATAGCGGCCCACTTGATAAAAAGATAGCTGAAATCATAGAACAAAAACATTTGCTGACAGCATCTGTTTTAAGCGGCAACCGAAATTTCGAAGCCCGTATCCATCCTCTTGTTCATGCAAATTACCTCTGCTCGCCGCAACTCGTTGTTGCATACGCCATTGCCGGTAGCGTTACCATAGATTTTGAGAATAATCCATTGGGAACACAGCCAAGTGGTACTCCTGTATATCTCCGTGATATATGGCCAACAAACAAAGAAATCCAGGCCCTTGTTGCTGATACCGTAACAGCAGAGTTGTTCACATCAAGCTATGAAGATATTTTTTCAGGCGATGAAACATGGAATGAGCTAAAAGTTCCAGACAGCAGCCTGTTTCAGTGGGACGCCGAGTCGTCATACATTAAAGAACCACCGTTTTTTAAAAATTTATCGGTTGAACCTCAACCAGTGTCTGATGTCGGCAATGCGAGAATACTAGCCATATTCGGCGACACTATTACCACAGACCATATTTCACCAGCAGGAGCAATCCCTGTGGACAGCCCAGCAGGAGTGTATCTGCAGGAACTTGGTATCGCACCTGAGGAATTCAACAGTTACGGATCACGACGCGGTAATCACCAGGTCATGATGCGCGGCACCTTTGGCAATATCCGTATCCGCAACCAAATGGTAGACAAGGATGGCGGTTTCACACGTTTAATGCCTGAAGGTGAAGTAATGAGCATTTATGATGCAGCCATGCAATACAAACAATTGGATACGCCACTTGTTATTTTTGCAGGTGAGGATTACGGCACCGGAAGTTCTCGAGACTGGGCCGCCAAGGGGACTTTACTTCTTGGAGTAAAGGCGGTTTTCGCAAAATCTTTTGAAAGAATTCACCGAAGCAATCTTGTCGGTATGGGAGTGCTGCCACTCCAGTTTGAACCAGGAATTGATGTAACATCTCTTGGTATTGACGGCAGCGAAACAATCACGATAAAAGGACTTGCCGATGAGTTGACGCCAGGCAAGAAGATTACAGTGACGGTTCAACCAAAAGATGGAAAAGCTTCAATCTCTTTTATGGCTTCCGTACGCCTCGATAACCCCATGGAAATAGAATATTATCGTCATGGCGGCATCTTGCACAAGGTACTGCGCCAGATGCTTGCTACTTCAAGCTAACCTATAGAAGATAGTTACCGTCGGGACCTCTTTTGGGGCCTAACACCCTAAGATTTGGAAAAATATTTCGGGCAATGAGAAAGGCGAGCACAATAACAGAGAAAAGAACCAGCAGTTTGAGAGCAGCAGCAAGCGTCGGAACTCCAGTGAGCAGGATGGTTTCCAGCAAGTCGTACAGACACCAAAGGCCTGTCAATCGATAAGCCCCGCCATGAAAACGAAAGGTGAAATAAGCAAAAATAAGCGGTAACAGCGTTTTGATCAGAATGAAAATGGTTGGCTCTTGTAAATTAATCGGCAATTCAGCGAAAACGGTAAGTACGGCGTAGAGCACAAGGAGGCAGGAAAGCAGGGCGTTTATGGTCATATATTGCTTCCGTAGTGCTGGTGTGGGAATGCTGGCAATGCAATAAGCGTATTTCGCAGCTTCTGCAGGAGTTGATTGGATATGTTTATTGAAGATATCTTCACGGCTCAAGCCACTTTCCAACTCTGCGGTTATTGTATTGCTGATGTCCAGTAATCCCATAATTGTTCCTTTGCTGTATATAATATCTGTCTCTTACTCCAGTTTGGTACGTGGACAAAGTAGCATTTTTCTGACCTTTTGGGCTACTTTTATCGTTGAATTCGTTTTTTCGGTTTTAATTTATTTATCTGATTACCGATACCCCTGCTTCTTAGGAGAATACAATGAAATTTTTCATTATGGGCGGAACCGGTTTCATCGGAGGCCCCCTGATAAGGCACATAAGCAGGGCTGGTCATGAAGTTACTGCCCTGGCTCGGAATGACTCTCGAGTGGAG
>JAYEOK010000002.1:0-54588 GCA_034722915.1 Thermodesulfobacteriota bacterium
AATTCAGGCGAATTAAATCTTTTTCTGCTTGACAGGGAATAGCTGATAGAGTATTTATTCTCCCTTTCGTGTCCGGCTCATTTACATGAAATTTGGTGTGAGGAATTATGAACACCATTGAGCCCGTAAATTTGAAGTGAGTGTGGATTTTTTTTTGAGTACTTTTTTTTTCAAAAACACACGAGATAAGTACCCTGAAGAAACAGGGTGTAGACTCCGGCTTCGAAAGAATTTATAGGTACTAACACCGGTAAACGGTAAGTGAGGCCGGCATAAGTGCCTTGTTGGTATGTTCAACTTGCTAACGTTAAACGAACTTTTCATTTTCTTGTTTTTTATGACAGGAATTAACGAGTAAGGCACTAACACCGGTAAACGGTAGGTGAGGCCGGCATAAGTACCTTCACCAAATTCTTTTCAAAAAAACACGAAAAGAATTTATAAGGTACTAACCACGCAGAGCCTGATAAGTGCCTTGAGGGTATGCTCAAGTACTTAACTTTAAAAACACTTTCCGTTTTCTTGATTTTTATGACAGGAATAACGGAGTAAGGCACTAACCCCGGTGATGAACGGGAAAGCCGGGATAAGTACCTTGGTGGTATTTGCAATTTACTAACATTAAAAATACGTTCCATTTTCTTGTTTTTTATGACAGGAATTAGGGAGTAAGGCACTAAATATACGTGAACAGGAGCAGTAAAGATAATGCCAACAATTAATCAGCTCATTCGGCAGGGCAGAAAAAAACAGAATAAGAAGAGTCTTACTCCGGCACTGAAAGGGGCACCTCAGAAACGTGGTGTCTGTGTAAGAGTTTATACGACTACTCCAAAGAAACCAAACTCAGCTCTAAGAAAAGTAGCCAGGGTTCGGTTGACTAACGGAATTGAAGTAACATCCTATATCCCGGGTATTGGCCACAATTTGCAGGAGCATTCAGTGGTTCTTATTCGCGGTGGTCGTGTAAAAGATCTTCCCGGTGTTCGTTATCATGTTGTTCGTGGTACTCTGGATACCCTGGGCGTTTCTGACAGACGTAAAGGCCGTTCCAAGTATGGCGCCAAGCGTCCGAAATAACCAGAACCTGGGTTGGTAAAAGAGGAATATAATGCCACGTAGAAAAATAGTTGAAAAACGAAAAGTTAATCCTGATCCACGTTTTAATTCCGTATTGGTGTCTAAGTTCACTAACGGTATCATGGAATGCGGGAAAAAATCCACTGCGCAGAGAATTTTCTATGATGCAATGGATATAGTAGAATCCAAAGTAACAGACGAAGAGCCCCTCACTGTATTCGAAGAGGCCATGGATAAAGTCCGACCTAAGGTCGAGGTTAAATCCAGGCGTGTTGGTGGCGCGACCTATCAGGTTCCAATGGAAGTACGTCAAGTTCGTCGCAATGCCCTGGCAATTCGCTGGATTATCAGTTTTGCTAAGGCAAGATCCGGGAAGTCCATGTCTGAAAAACTTGCTGCAGAATTACTGGATGCGTATAACGATCGGGGAGCTGCTGTTAAAAAACGTGACGACACCCATCGTATGGCTGAGGCAAACAAGGCCTTTGCTCACTATCGCTGGTAAGGGATAGAGATAGATCTCGTTCTTTTTTTTGTCGCGTCAGCTGAAAAGCTTGTGTGTGTAGAGGGTGGCTGATGGCTGATAAAAAATATCTTTCCGGGGTTCGCAATATAGGCATTATGGCCCATATTGATGCTGGTAAGACCACAACTACAGAACGGATACTGTATTACACCGGTAAGTCATATAAGATCGGTGAAGTTCATGATGGGGCAGCTGTCATGGATTGGATGGAACAGGAGCAGGAACGGGGAATAACGATTACCTCAGCTGCAACAAGCTGTACCTGGAAGTCCAAAAGAATTAATATTATTGATACACCCGGTCATGTCGATTTTACCGTTGAGGTGGAACGAAGCCTCAGGGTCCTGGATGGTGCAGTCGCTGTCTTTTGTGCCGTAGGCGGGGTAGAACCGCAATCGGAAACAGTCTGGAGACAGGCTGATAAATATGCTATTCCCCGAATCGCATTCATCAATAAGATGGATCGAATCGGAGCAGACTTTGAACGTGTTGTAACAATGATGGAAGAACGATTGGGAACAAATCCTGTCGTTGTTCAGATTCCTGTTGGAAAAGAGTCCGAATTTGAGGGCATTATAGATCTTATTGAAGGTAAAATGTATGCCTTTGATGAAGAATCACTTGGACAGGAAGTCATAGAAAAAGAAATCCCGGAAGAATATCGGGACAGATTCACGGCCGCACATATGGTACTCATCGAGAAGTTGGCCGACTTCGATGATGGGATCATGGAAAATTTCCTTGAAGATACAGCTGTATCTACGGCTGAGATTTATCGTGCGCTCAGGACTGCAACACTGGAACTGAAACTGGTTCCTGTTTTATGCGGCAGCGCTTTTAAAAACAAAGGTATACAGCCTTTGTTGGATTGCATCATTCACTACCTGCCCTCACCATTGGATGTACCTCCAATGACAGGAGTCGGGAAAAAGGGTGAAGAGATCATCCGTAAGGCCGATGACAAAGCAAAGTTCTCAGCACTGATATTTAAGCTGATGAGTGATGCTTTTGTCGAGAATCTTGCTTTTATCCGCGTGTATTCCGGAATACTGAAAGTCGGAGACAAGGTATTTAATCCTGTCAAAAAGAAGAAAGAAAAAATCAGCAAGTTGCTTCGCCTTCATGCTAATAAGCGGGAAGAAGTCCATACCCTGAAGGCTGGTGATATCGGGGCTATAATTGGACTCAAATTCTCAACCACAGGAGATACCCTCTGCAGTAGCGGCGATTACATTATTTTGGAAAGTATGGACTTTCCAGAACCTGTAATTGGCGTAGCCATAGAAGCAAAGAGCAAGGCAGACGAAAAAAAACTTACTGAGACACTTGCCAAAATTGCTCTTGAAGATCCCTCATTTAAAATTGCTGTAAACGAGGATACCGGTCAGACGATTATTTCAGGGATGGGCGAACTCCATCTTGAAATTATTGTAGACAGGCTGCTAAACGAATTTAAGGCAAATGCTAACGTTGGTACACCCCAGGTATCCTATAAGGAAACCATCTCTGCCACAGCAGAGGCCGAAGGGAAATTTGATCAGCAGACAGGTGCCAAAGGCCAATATGGCCATGTTGTTTTAAAGGTTGAACCTCTGGCCAGATCTGGAGGTGTGGTTTTTGAGAGTCATGTCAAAGACGATCAGATCCCTGAAGAATTTCTTGGCGCCATTGAAAAGGGAATTCGCGATAGCCTGGATGCAGGTCCATTGATTGGCTATCCGGTCACTGATATAAAGGTTTTGCTTGTTGGCGGTTCTTATATAGAAGAAGAATCGACTGAGATGGCATTTGGTATTGCATCGGCCATGGCAATACGCAGGGCAGCAGCTGATGCTGAACCTCTGTTGCTTGAACCGATTATGACTCTGGAGATTATATGTCCGGATGAATATCTTGGAGATATGATGAACGATCTCAACTCCAAGAGGGCAAAAGTCGTTGGTGTTGCAACCAACGATGGTTTGCAGGTGGTAAAGGCACTCGCTCCACTCGCTGAAATGTTTGGGTATTCAACGTCACTCAGGTCAGCAACTCAGGGCAGGGCAAATTTTACCATGCAGTTTGAAAAATATGACGTTGTCCATAAGAATAGGGCCGACGCAATAATAAGAAAAATTAGAGGAATATAGCTCGTTCATTTTGAGGTAAGACTATGTCAAAAGAAAAATTTGAAAGGACTAAACCACATGTCAATGTAGGTACTATCGGTCATATTGATCATGGTAAGACTACTCTGACTGCCGCGATTACAGCTGTACAGGCAACCAAAGGATTCGCAGAGTTTACTGATTTCAGTAACATTGATAAAGCCCCTGAGGAGAAAGAGCGTGGAATTACCATTGCCACTGCTCATGTTGAATATGAGACTGATAATCGTCATTATGCCCATGTAGATTGTCCGGGCCATGCTGACTATATTAAGAACATGATCACCGGTGCTGCGCAGATGGATGGCGCGATTCTGGTTGTAGGTGCCGATGATGGTGCCATGCCTCAGACTCGTGAACATATTCTTCTTGCACGTCAGGTTGGTGTTCCTGCTATGGTTGTATTCCTCAATAAATGCGACATGGTGGATGATGAAGAGCTGATTGAGCTTGTTGAGATGGAGCTTCGCGAGCTGCTCGATAAATACGAGTTTCCTGGTGACGATATTCCAATCATCCACGGTTCTGCATTAAAAGCACTGGAAAATCCTGAGGATCCTGATGCTAATAAATGTATTCAAGAACTCATGGACGCCATTGACTCATACATCCCTGAACCAGAGCGTGATATTGATCAACCTTTCCTTATGCCCATTGAAGATGTGTTCTCCATCTCAGGTCGTGGAACTGTTGCCACCGGCCGTGTTGAACGTGGAATCATCAAAGTTGGTGAAGAAATTGAAATCGTAGGAATTAAAGAGACAGTGAAGACCACTTGTACCGGTGTTGAGATGTTTCGTAAACTTCTTGATGAAGGCCGTGCAGGTGATAATATTGGTGCACTTCTTCGTGGTGTCAAGCGTGAGGAAATTGAGCGTGGCCAGGTACTTGCTGCACCCGGGAGCATCACTCCTCATACCAAGTTCAGGGCAGAGTGTTATATCCTTGGAAAAGATGAGGGTGGACGTCATACCCCATTTTTTAATGGATATCGTCCTCAGTTTTACTTCAGAACAACAGACGTAACTGGTGTCATCACTCTTGCAGAAGGTGTAGAGATGGTAATGCCCGGCGATAATGTTCACGTTGATGCTGAACTCATCACCCCGATTGCCATGGAAGTCGGTCTTCGTTTTGCTATCCGTGAAGGTGGCCGAACAGTGGGTGCCGGCGTTGTCAGTGAGATAATTGAATAAGGAAGATCATGATAGCTACAGATAAAATTCGTATTCGCCTAAAGGGTTATGATCATAAACTGCTTGATCAGTCCACACTGGAGATTGTTGATACCGCACGACGTACCGGTGCTTCTGTCGCAGGCCCGATTCCACTGCCAACAACAATTAACAAATTTTGTATTCTTCGATCACCACATGTTGATAAAAAATCTCGGGAACAGTTTGAGATGAGAACTCATCGTCGGCTGATCGATATCCTTGAACCGACTCAACAGACTATTGATCTGTTGATGAAACTCGAGTTGTCTGCAGGTGTTGATGTGGAGATTAAACTGCCATAGCGATATAATCGTTTAATTTGAAGATGTATAGGTAAGATTATGCCGAAGACAATAGGCTTATTAGGGAAAAAAATTGGTATGACCCGAGTATATAACGAGATGGGTGCAGTAATTCCCGTCACCGTTATTGAAGCTGGCCCCTGTAAGGTGCTGCAGGTCAAATCAGAGACTATAGATGGTTATAATGCGATCCAGGTAGGTTTTGGCGCTAAGAAAGCAAAGAGAGTAACCAAGCCTCTTGCGGGACATTTTAGCAAAGTCGATTCTGAAGGATATTATAATATCAGAGAATTCAGAATTCTAAATCCTGAAGAATACCAGGCCGGACAGGATATCAGTCTTGATGATCTGTTTAAAAGCGGTGACATCATTGATGTCCAGGGTATTTCCAAAGGTAAAGGCTTTCAGGGTGTTATGAAACGTCACGGATTCAGTGGTGGTCCTGGTGGCCATGGGTCTGGATTTCATCGTGCACCAGGCTCTATTGGTTGTAGTGCCTGGCCGGCCAGGGTTGTGAAAGGTAAAAAAATGCCTGGTAGAATGGGTAATGATACTGTTTTGAAAAAAAATGTACTTGTCATAGATGTGCGTGGTGATGAAAATCTTATCCTCGTCAAAGGACCTGTACCTGGTGCAAAACAGGGTCTTCTGAAGCTTTTCAGCAAGTAATCAGCCGAAAGAGATTTATCGGTTCAAGGAGTAAATAATGTCTACCGTAGATATAATGAATACCAGCAACGAAAAAGTCGGCGAAATTGAGCTGAATGCTGATGTATTCGATTTGACAGTCAAAGAGCACCTGCTCCATGATGTCGTTCGTATGCAGCGCGCCGCAAAGCGTGGGGGAAATGCCAGTACCAAAACAAGAGTCGAGGTACGTGGTGGTGGAGCTAAACCATGGCGTCAGAAAGGAACAGGACGTGCGCGTGCTGGTACCAGGAACTCTCCTATCTGGAGAGGCGGTGGTGTAACCTTTGGCCCAAAACCACGCGACTACAGTTTCAAACTTAACCGTAAAGTTAAAAAGCAGGCTCTTGCCATGGCCATGAGTGCCAGGCTGCAGGAAGGAAATCTCGTGGTTGTCGATGATTTTGCCCTGGATACCATCAAGACCAAAGATTTTGTTGGAATTATGAATGGTTTTGAATTTGAGAACTGCCTTATTATTACTGAAGGTAGCAACGAGAATGTAATCAAATCAGCCAGGAATGTGAACGGATTTAAAGTTCTGCCTGTCGATGGCTTGAATGTTTATGATATTTTGCTGCATAAGAAACTGATGCTGGTTAAACCGGCTGTTGAGAGTCTTGAGAAGAGGTTAACGGCATGAAAAGTAACCACAGAATTCTAAGGGGTCCATGTCTTACTGAAAAAGCTAATCTTCAACTTGAAGTTGACGGAAAAGTAGTTTTCAAAGTAGATCCCACTGCGAATAAGATTGATATTAAGAATGCAGTGGAGAAAATGTTTGATGTAAAAGTTAAACATGTTCGTACTACCAATGTGCATGGAAAACAGAAACGCGTAGGACGCTTCACAGGCTTTACCAATGACTGGAAAAAGGCATACGTGACGTTGTCTGAAGGTGAGATCAATTTTGCAGATCAACTGTAAAATTATTGAAGACTCAAGGATTTCAGCTAAGCGATTTTTTTTAATATAGCTATCAATCCAACATAGCCTTGATGGAGCGATTAGATAATTATGACAATTAAGACATATAAACCCACATCACCTGGTAAACGACATCATGTGTCGATACAGAACTCTGAGCTGTCCAAAAATGGACCTGAGAAAAGCTTACTAACTAGTCTGTCAAAAACTGGTGGACGTAATAATTACGGAAGAATAACCTCACGTCATATTGGCGGTGGTCATAAAAGAAAATATCGTATTATTGATTTTAAACGTAATAAGGTCGATATTAGTGCTAAGGTCATTTCCATTGAATACGACCCCAACAGATCAGCTAATATCGCTCTGCTGTCCTATCTAGATGGCCAAAAGACCTATATTCTCGCACCTTCAGGTATCTCTGTTGGTGATCAGGTCATAGCAGGTGATACAGTTGATATCAAGCCTGGTAACTGCCTGCCAATGATGAATATTCCACTCGGTACGGTTATTCATAACATTGAAATGAAAATCGGCAAAGGTGGCCAACTGGTCAGAAGTGCCGGCGTATCTGCACAACTGATGGCTAAAGAGGGTACCTATGTACTTGTGAGATTACCATCTGGTGAAGTTCGTAAATTTCACAGACTGTGCAGGGCTTGTATTGGTAAAGTTGGAAATCATGAGCACGAGACCCAGAAACTCGGTAAGGCCGGACGCACCAGATGGCTCGGCAAACGTCCTCATGTACGTGGTGTTGCCATGAACCCTGTTGATCATCCTATGGGTGGTGGTGAAGGAAAGAGTTCCGGCGGGCGTCATCCATGTACACCATGGGGATATCCAACCAAGGGTTACAAAACCAGAAAGAATACCGAGTCTGATAAATATATTGTTAAGAAGAGACGTTAATTAAGAGGAAAAAACTATGGCTCGTTCAGTCAAAAAGGGACCCTTTATCGATGATCACCTTCAGAGAAAGGTCGATGCTGCTATTGAGAGCGGATCCAGGAAGGTTATAAAAACATGGTCCAGACGATCCGATATCTCTCCTGAGATGGTTGGTTTGACCTTTGCAGTACATAACGGTAGAAAATTTATTCCTGTCTTTGTATCAGAGAATATGGTTGGTCATAAACTTGGTGAGTTTTCTCCTACCAGGACATTCTACGGCCATGCCTCTGACAGAAAGACTCGTTCATAAGACAGAATTCAGAGCGTTAAGATTAAGATTGGTTAGGAGTATACACTATGGAAGCTCGCGCCGTTGGGAGACGTATCAGGATCTCCCCTCAGAAAGCTAGACTCGTTGCGGACGTGGTTCGGGGGATGGGCGTTGATAAAGCGATCACCACTCTCAGGTTCATGCCCAAAAAAGGTGCATCAATATTACGCAAGGTGATTGAATCTGCAGTGGCAAATGCTACTCAGGATGATCAGATTGATGTTGATAATCTTTATGTGAAAACAGTGTTTATTGATGGTGGCCCTTCTTTTAAAAGAATTCGTCCGCGTGCAATGGGACGTGCTACATCAATTATTAAACGTACAAGTCATATTACTGTTGTGCTTGATGAAAATTAATACTTTACTTTATCAGCTGTAATGGGTATGACTCACAATTTTTTTATTTATATAGATTAAGCGTATTGCTGGAGGATTATTTTGGGGCAGAAAGTTAACCCGCTTGGGTTCAGACTTGGTATAACTCGGACATGGGATTCAATTTGGTATGCCAACAAGGACTACGCAAAGAACCTCATTGAAGATCAGAAAATTAGAAAGTTTCTTAAGAAACGTCTTCAACACGCCGCTCTTTCCAATATTATTCTCGAGCGCACCGGAGATAAAGTACGGGTAAAACTCTTCACCGCTCGTCCTGGTATAATTATTGGGAAAAAAGGTTCAGAGATTGAACTCCTGAAAAAGGAACTTGAGAAACTGATAAACCGTAAAGCTGTCATTGACATTCAGGAAGTAAGACGTCCTGAGGCTGATGCGCAACTGGTTGCAGAAAATATAGCTCAGCAGCTTGTGAGAAGGGTAGCCTTCAGGCGTGCAATGAAAAAAGCTGTGAACTCAGCCCTTCGATTTGGTGTGAAAGGCATTAAAATTTCCTGTTCAGGCCGTCTTGGTGGGGCAGAGATGTCACGTTGTGAATGGGTTCGTGAAGGTCGGGTTCCACTGCATACTCTACGTGCTGATGTTGATTATGCCTTAGCTGAAGCAAACACCACCTACGGTATTATTGGTATCAAAGTATGGATTTTCAAAGGTGAAGTGCTCAGTTCCAAGAATGCTCCTGCAGATGTTTAGCAAGAGATATCTTTCTTCACCAAAATCCAGAATTAATATTGGAGTTTAACCATGTTAAGTCCTAAAAAGGTCAAACATAGAAAAGTTTTTACAGGGAAGAACAGGGGCAAGGCATATCGCGGCTCTACTATTTCCTTTGGCGATTATGCACTCAAAGCAATGGAGGGTGGGAAATTAACCGCTCAACAGATTGAGGCAGCTCGTATTGCCATTAACAGAAAAATCAAGCGTGGCGGACAAGTTTGGATTCGTGTATTCCCGGACAAACCTGTTACCAAAAAGCCTGCTGAAACACGAATGGGTAAAGGTAAAGGAAGTCCAGAGTATTGGGTTGCTGTAACAAAACCCGGGAAAATTATATACGAACTGGCAGGCGTTGAAGAGGAATTAGCCATCCGGGCTCTGACTCTTGCAGGCGCCAAACTGCCATTCAGAACCAAGGTTATTACAAAGAGGAGCACGCTATGAAAATGTCTGAGCTGCGCTCTATGTCTAACGATGATCTACAGAAGAAACTTGACGAAATGAAAGAGGAAATTTCTAATCTTACCTTTCAGCATAAGATCAGACCTCTTGAGAATACATCAACGTTGAACAAGCTTCGGAAGGATATTGCACGTATTAATACCCTGTTTAATGAGAATTAACGAGTAGACACAAAATTTGTTAATTAACTGAAGTAAAAAATTATTATAACTCGAATTATGTCAATCATGAGTGAGACAAAAAAAATAAAAAAGACCAGAACTGGTACTGTTGTCAGTAACAGAATGGAAAAAAGTATAGTTGTTCGTGTAGAAAGAAAGGTTCGTCATAAACTCTACGGTAAATATATTAAGAAGAGCGTGAAGTATCTTGCAGATGACCCGGAAAACAACTGTAACATTGGCGATATTGTTAAGATTGAAGAATGTCGGCCGCTGAGTAAGAAAAAGCGGTGGCGGTTAAGAGATATCATTCGTGAAGCTGTTGTTTAAGTTTTTTCGTTTGACTCCATTTTTTTTTGAAATGCAACTGATTAATAATCAGGTGAAATTATGATACAAAGCGAAACAGTTCTGAATGTCGCAGACAATTCAGGAGCAAAAAAGGTACTCTGCATTAGAGTTCTTGGTGGTACCAGAAGACGATATGCCTCCATTGGTGATGTTATTGTTGCCACCGTTAAAGAAGCCCTCCCAAATGCTAAAGTAAAAAAGGGCGATGTTGTTAAAGCAGTTATCGTACGTACGGCTAAAGAAATGAAACGTATGGATGATACATGGGTTAAATTTGATGAAAATGCAGCTGTAATTCTTTCCGGAACCGGTGATCCTGTGGGAACACGTATTTTTGGACCGGTTGCAAGAGAGCTGCGAAACCAGGGGTTTATGAAAATCATATCTCTGGCACCAGAAGCTTTATAAGACGTGTTAAGCAATCCAACCCACTTGTTGAGGTTGAACAAAAGGTACTGAAAATGGCAAAGGGTAAGTCATATCTGAAAAAAGATGACCAGGTTGAGGTAATTGCAGGTAAAGATAAAGGAAGAGTCGGTAAAATCCTTAGAATCTTTCCTGATGATGATAAAGCTCTGGTAGAACGAATTAACATGATTAAACGTCATACCAAGGGTACTGAAATGAACCAGCAGGGACAGATAGTAAATCGGGAAGCCCCGATTCATGTATCGAATCTGCAGTTGATATGTCCGGAATGTACCAAGACCGGACGCGTTGGCAACAAACTCTTAGAAGATGGAACAAAAGTACGCTTTTGTAAGAGCTGCGGCGAGTCCATCGAAACAAAATAGTAACAGGTAAAAAGGCAATTGCCAGGAGTATCAAATGGGTTCGCAGAAAGACCACTATATGAATGAATGTAAACCGGCTCTGCAAAAAGAGTTTGGTTATACCAATGTAATGCAGATTCCCAAGCTTGAAAAGATTGTTCTAAACATGGGGCTTGGTGAGGCAGTACAGAATCCAAAGATAATTGATGGAGCTGTAGAGGAACTTACCCGTATTGCAGGACGTAAAGCTGTTATTACCAGAGCAAAAAAATCGATTGCCAGTTTTAAACTGCGTGAGGGAATGCCCATTGGCTGTCGTGTCACATTACGTTCGGATGTAATGTATGATTTCTTCAGCAAGCTGGTCAATATTGCTCTTCCACGAGTCCGTGATTTCCGGGGAATTTCACCTAAATGTTTTGATGGACGGGGAAACTTCTCAATGGGTGTAAAAGAACAGATTATCTTTCCTGAGATTGATTACGATAAAATTGATAAAATTAAAGGTTTAAATATCAGTATAGTTACAACTGCACCTACTGATAAAGAGGCATTGAGCCTTTTGAAGAGTATGGGAATGCCTTTTAAAGGATAAATCCTTTTTTTCGGAGTCTTGGTTGTTTTGACCATTATTTCTGTCTGAAGGTATAAATTAATTAATAGCACCATAGAATTATTAGAATCGGAGGTCAGTTTGGCAAAGAAATCTCTCATTGCGAAAGCAAAAAGAACGCCAAAATTTGCGGTCAGGAAATATAACAGATGCCCTCTTTGTGGACGCCCTAAAGCATTCATTCGTAAGTTTGGTATTTGTCGTATCTGTTTTCGTAAATTAGCATCGAGTGGTCAAGTTACAGGTGTAACGAAATCATCCTGGTAAAAATGTAAACCACTGGATCAAAATATATAATTTTGATAAGGAGAGTTCGCGATGTCTATGAGCGATCCCCTGGCAGATATGCTGACCAGGATAAGAAATGGAGTTATGGCAAATTTTGATTCTATTGAGATGCCAACTTCAAAAACAAAAGTAAATATAGCCAAAGTCCTTCAAGATGAAGGATTCGTAAACGGTTATCATATTAATGATACAGGTCCGCAGGGAACTCTGACCATTGACCTTAAATATGATGCTGACCAGAAACCGATCATTACCGGTATTAAGCGTGTCAGCAAACCCGGATTACGTAAATATGCAAGAGTTGGGGAAATTCCTAAAGTTCTCAATGGTCTTGGTATTGCAATCCTGTCAAGTTCAAAGGGCGTTATTACTGATAAAACCGCAAGGGCCAGTAATGTTGGCGGTGAGATTCTTTGCGAGGTCTGGTAAGGCCAGCAATTAACGGAGGTAATCATGTCTCGTATTGGAAAACAGCCTATTCCTGTTCCTGCTGATATCAAGATTGATATCAAAGGACAGACGATTTCAGTTTCCGGTAAAAAGGGAAATCTGGAACGTGAAATTTTACCGGAACTTGCAGTCTCCATGAATGATCAGGAGATAGTCGTCGAGAACCGGGATAATAGTAAAAGAACTAATGCATTTCGTGGAATGACCAGAAGCCTGATTAATAATATGGTAGTTGGAGTAAGTGAAGGCTTTAAAAAGACTCTGATTGTTGAGGGAGTTGGTTATAAAGTGAATATGTCCGGCAAAACTCTTACATTAAATGTAGGATATTCAAATCCGGTTGAATTCTCAATTCCTGAAGGAATTCAGATCAATGTTGATGGAAGCAATAAGATCATAGTTGAATCTATTGATAAAGAATTACTTGGTCTTACCAGTGCGAAAATTCGTGAAATTCGGAAACCTGAACCATATAAAGGTAAAGGTATCCGCTATGAAGACGAACACATTGTCCGTAAAGTTGGTAAAGCCGGAGCAGCAGCTTAAGTAACACAGCAGTCACATTTTGTGATTGGTACTCAAATAATGGTAAGGAAAAATGGCTAAGACACATCCTAAAACTACAGCCAGGGCCAAGCGTGTCCGACGTATTCGCAAAAAGATTTCTGGTAACAGTACTCAACCGCGTCTAAGGGTTTTTAAAAGTAACAAACATATATATGCCCAGATTATTGATGATTCTGCTGGCAGAACACTTGTTTCCATGTCAACGATTGATAAGGGATTTCAAAAATCTGATGACAATGACAAGACCGGGAATGCAAAGAAAGTCGGGTTGTTACTTGCTGAAGCTGCGAAAGGCGCAGGGGTCACTAAGGTTGTCTTTGATCGAGGCGGATATATCTATCATGGTCGAGTGAAAGCACTTTCTGAAGGAGCCCGTGAAGGTGGGCTTCAATTTTAAAGATATAAAAAGGGGGGATTTCCCTTGGCAGATTTTAAACGTTCAAGGAACGAGAGTTCCGACGAATTTATTGAAAAAATTGTATTCATTAATCGGGTAGCCAAAGTTGTCAAAGGTGGACGTCGATTCAGTTTCAGTGCCATTGTCGTTGTTGGTGATGGTAAAGGTAAAATTGGATACGGACTTGGCAAGGCGAACCTTGTTCCTGAGGCAATCCGTAAAGGCGTGGAAAAGGCGAGAAAGGATATGACTTCTGTATCACTTACCGAAACATCCATCCCTCATCAGGTTATTGGAAGATATGGTGCAGGCAAAGTATTGCTTAAACCTGCGTCTGAAGGTACAGGTGTTATAGCTGGTGGTCCTGTTCGGGCTGTCCTTGAGGCTGTAGGTGTTCATAATATCTTGACCAAATGCCTTGGGTCTCATAATCCACACAATATGGTTAAGGCCACTCTTAATGGTCTGAAAAGTCTTCGTACCGCTCAGAAAATTGCGGAAATGCGTGGTAAAAGCGTAGAAGAAATTCAGGCGTAACAGGAAGCATTGAGCATGGTTTAAATCAGGACAACTGTCTTGAGGTACACCGTGCTTTTTTCTATTTAATATCGAGTAAAAGGTAGTCTAATGTCCGATACAATTACATTTACTTTAGTCAAGAGCGGGATCGGCAGTACAAAAAAGATTCGTGCCACTCTTACAGGTCTTGGACTGACAAAAATGAATAAGCGTGTGATCCGTAAAGCCACCCCTGAGATTAAGGGTATGCTTTATAAAGTCGCACACCTTGTCCGTGTCGAGGAGGCGTAATATGATTAATTTAGGAAATCTCTCTCCGAACAAGGGAGCAAATAAACAGAGAAAACGTCTTGGTCGTGGGCCGGGAACTGGTCATGGAAAAACTGCAGGACGTGGCCATAAGGGATTTAAATCCCGTTCAGGTTCCGGTATCAAACCAGGATTTGAGGGCGGCCAGATGCCTTTACAGCGTCGTCTCCCTAAACGCGGGTTCATCAATATTAATCGTGTTAAATTTTCCATAGTATCTCTTAGCCAACTTGATACCCTTGACGCTGGTACCGACGTAAACAGCGAATTGCTTATTGAACAGGGAATGGCCCGCAAGGGACTGCCGGTTAAGGTTTTAGCCAATGGTGAAATAAACAAAGCTGTCACTGTCACTGTTGAAAAAGTCAGTGATGGGGCAAAGGCAAAGATTGAGGCTGCTGGCGGCAAGGTAGTAAAGGCTGATACAGATAAATAAGCAAAAAACAGCAATTGAAGCTTAGTGCCTTATCCTGATTCTTGTCATGAAAAACAAGAAAATTGAAAGTGCTTTTAAAGTTAAGAGCTTGAACATATCACCAAGGCACTTATACCGGCTTACTTTTCATCACCGGTGTCAGGCGTCACCAGCTTCCTTACGGAAATAGATTATGAGTGGACTGCAGAATACAGCAAAATCATCTGAGTTAAGAAAACGTATCTTTTTTACGTTAGCAATGCTTGCTGTATACAGGATGGGTGTTCAGGTGCCTACTCCCGGTATTAACGGTGAGGCGCTGGCAGCTTTTTTTGCAAAAAATGCCGGCACGATTTTTGGTATGTTTAACATGTTTTCAGGTGGTGCTTTGGAAAATTTTTCCATATTTGCACTGGGAATCATGCCTTACATCTCAGCATCTATTATCATTCAGCTACTGACTGTTGTTATTCCTCAACTTGAAACGCTTAAAAAAGAAGGTGCTTCAGGACAAAGGAAGATCACCCAATATACTCGCTATGGTACGGTTGGCTTAAGTATAATCCAGGGAACCTTTATTGCTACAGGTCTGCAGAGCATGGTAGGACCGGGAGGTGAACCCATTGTCTTGAATCCTGGTACGCCGTTTATTCTAATGACAATGCTTACCCTTACTGCCGGTACTTCATTTATCATGTGGTTAGGTGAGCAAATGACAGAGCGTGGTATCGGTAATGGTATTTCACTTATAATTTTTGCAGGTATTGTTGCTCGTGGACCATCTGCTCTGGTGAATTCCTTCCAGTTGATAAAGGCTGGTGAAATAACGCTTTTCTTTGTTCCGTTAATTATCCTTTTTATGGTTGCCGTAGTAGGTGTTATCGTATTTTTTGAAACGGCTCAACGTCGTATACCCATACAGTACGCCAAGCGTGTTGTTGGAAGAAAAGTATATGGCGGCCAAAGTTCACATTTACCTCTTAAAATTAATATATCAGGTGTTATCCCACCAATCTTTGCATCATCCATTATGATGTTTCCAGCAACCATTGGTGGTTTTGTTCAAGTTGACTGGGTTCAGAAAATATCGGCTGCCATGTCACCTGGTACCTTTTATTATTATCTGCTCTATGTGGCCATGATTGTCTTTTTCTGTTTTTTCTATACAGCAGTGACATTTAAACCTGATGATGTGGCAGAGAATCTTAAAAAGAATGGTGGTTTTATCCCTGGTATTCGGCCTGGCAGGAAGACTGCTGATTTTATCGATAGGGTGCTTACCCGTTTAACTGTTGTGGGGGCGATTTACCTGAGTGTGGTTTGTGTGCTTCCTACGATCCTGATCTCAAAATTTAATCTACCGTTTTATTTTGGGGGAACCGCTCTTTTAATTATTGTTGGTGTTGCCATAGATACAGTTTCCCAGGTGCAGTCTCAAATGGTCATGACCAACTACGAAGGGTTTATGAAATCCAGTGGTAAAAAATAGACGGTAAATTGTGAGCAGCAGCGCAGGTGGACAACAGGCTTCAAAGCCAATTCTGGTAAAAACGAATGATGAGATTAAACTCATGCAGGAGGCCAATCAGATAGTAGCTGAAGTGCTCTGCATGTTACAGGATGCTGCATGTCCAGGTATCAGTACATTCGAACTTGATCAGATGGCTGAAGAGTTATGTCGTAAAAGGAACTCCATACCCGCTTTTAAAGGGTATCACGGTTTTCCTTCCAGTCTTTGCGCTTCTCTGAACGAAGAGGTTGTACATGGTATCCCATCACGGAAACGGAAACTGAAAAAAGGTGATATCCTATCCGTTGATTTTGGCGTCTGCTATAAAGGTTTTTATGGTGATTCTGCAGTCACCATTCCAGTGGGTAAGATTAAAAACGAGACGCATAAATTATTACTTGCGACTCAGAAATCACTTGAACTTGCCATTGAACAGGTAGTGATCGGAAATCGTGTTTCTGATATTTCAAGAGCTGTTCAGGAATATGCAGAATCAAAGGGCTTTACCGTTGTTCGTCAGTTTGTAGGACATGGAATCGGAAGCTCGCTTCATGAAGGCCCTGAGATTCCAAATTATGTACAAGGCGGACAGTCTCCCCGATTAATTGAGGGAATGGTTATTGCCATAGAACCCATGATTAATCTTGGTACCCATAAGGTAAAAGTCCTAAGGGATGGATGGACAGTCATTACTGCAGATAAAAAACCATCTGCCCATTTCGAACATTCCATAGCAGTTACAGCTGATGGACCTCTGGTTCTCAGTAGTCGAGACAAATTTTCGGGCCGTTAGTAAAAAAAATCCTTCTTTTTTGTGAATGGATATAGTACTATTGTCCCTTTTGCGATTTGATTGTGTTTGATTCAGGAGTATAATTATGGCCAAAGAAGAAGCCATTGAAGTAGAAGGTACCATTGTAGAACCGCTTCCCAATGCAATGTTTCGTGTGGAACTTGACAATGGTCACAAAGTTCTTGCCCATATCTCTGGTAAGATGCGTATGCATTTCATTAAGATATTACCAGGAGATCGCGTCACCATAGAACTTTCACCCTATGATCTTACCAGGGGAAGAGTTACATTTAGGGCAAAGAATAATAAAAAGAAAAAATAAGAGAGTTATCACATGAAAGTCAGGTCATCTGTCAAAAAAATGTGTAGTGATTGTAAGGTATTTAAACGCAAAGGCGTAGTCCGGATCAGCTGTAAAGTTAAGAAACATAAACAGCGTCAGGGATAAACATCTCATTTTGAGACAGGCAATATAAAAGTATTGTCATTTTTTTTAAGGAGTACGTATTTTGGCACGTATAGCAGGAGTAGATCTTCCTAAAAATAAACACATGGATCGTGCACTCACTTATATCCATGGAATCGGGCTGACCTCAGCAAAGCAAATACTTGATAAAGCCGACCTGCCACACACTATGAATAGTGATGATCTCGGTGGTGAAGATGTCACTCGTATTCGAACGATTATAGAATCTGAGTACACTGTAGAGGGCGACAGGCGTCGTGAAGTATCAATGGATATCAAACGTCTTACAGACCTTGGCTGTTATAGAGGGCGTCGGCATCGAATGGGACTACCATGTCGTGGACAAAAGACAAAAACGAATGCCAGAACAAAGAAAGGACCTCGTCGTGGTGCTGGTAAGCGTTAATAAAATATTTAAACAGGTGTAAAAATGGCTGGAGCAAAACGTGCCGGATCAAATAAGAAAAGAGTAAAAAAGAATATTCCGGAAGGAATTGTTTTTATTTATTCTACTTTCAATAATACCATTGTAAGCATTTCCGACAAACAGGGTAACGTTATATCCTGGTGTTCGGCTGGTGTTTTGGGTTTTAAGGGATCGCGCAAATCAACTCCCTTTGCAGCTCAGAAAGCAATGGCTGAAGCCGCTGAAAAAGCAGCTGAACATGGTTTGAGAAAAATTGAAGTCCGTGTTAAGGGGCCGGGACCTGGCCGTGAAGCTGCACTGAGAGCATTAATTAACACAAGATTTGAAGTAAGCAAAATTGTTGATGTAACACCAGTTCCTCACAATGGCTGCAAACCGCCGAAACGTCGTCGGGTTTAATTGATCTTGTTGGAATAGAATCTTTTCACGTTACATTACATTAATCGGAGAATAAAGTGGCTAGATATACAGGAGCTGCCTGTCGTCGTTGCAGACGAGAAAATCTAAAATTATATCTCAAGGGTGATCGCTGTTATTCTGATAAGTGCTCATTTGAGAGAAGAGCTGTGCCTCCAGGCCAGCATGGTCAGGCCCGTTTTAGAAAGGTCTCTGACTATTGTGTTCAGTTGAGAGAGAAACAGAAAGTTAAAAATATATACGGAATGCTTGAAGGACAATTTCGTAACTACTTTCACAAGGCTGATTTACAAAAAGGAATCACAGGTGAAAATCTGCTCATTATGCTTGAGCGTCGCCTCGATAATACCATTTTCCGCCTTGGTTTTGCTTCTTCCAGAAAACAGGCCAGACAGTTGGTTCGTCATAATCATATCCTAGTGAATGATCGAAAGGTAAATATTCCTTCATTTCTTATATCCGTTGGTGATGTTATAACCATTAAGGAAAAGAGCAAAACTAATTCGTATCTGGTTGAAAGCATGGAAGCTGTTGCCAGACGTGGAATACCAACCTGGCTAGAGTTTGATAAAAATGCACTCAAAGGTACGGTTAAGGCTCTGCCAAACCGCGATGAAATTACCATGCCCATCCAGGAACAGTTGATTGTTGAGTTGTATTCCAAGTAAACGACTCTTGAAACTGATATTATGGTAATCGTATGGCAACTCCAGATAGTAGGAAAATTATGACCCAAACTGTTGAAGAGACACTCCCTATTTATCGCAACTGGCACGAACTTATACATTCCGAGCCACTTGAAGTAGATAGGGCAAAGCATACTGATACATATGGTAAGTTTGTCTGCCAGCCTCTTGAAAGAGGTTTTGCAGCAACCATTGGTAACTCTTTAAGGCGTATATTGCTCTCCTCTATACAGGGTACGGCAATAACCAGCGTTAAAATTGAGGGCGCTCTTCATGAATTTACATCCATGGAAGATGTAAAGGAAGATGTAAGTGAGATTATTCTCAATCTCAAACAGGTACGCCTTCAACTGCATTCAAATGAAGCGCAAATCGTTACCATTGAGAAAAAAGGCCCTGGTGAAGTCACTGCCGCCGATATTACCGGCAATGCTGATATTGAAGTGATGAATGGTAAGCAGTTGATATGTACTCTTACTGGAGATACTGAATTTTACGCCGAACTTACTGTTGAGTGGGGAAAAGGATATCAACCTGCTGAAAAACAGTCTAAAGAAGATCTAGCCATCGGACAGATCCCAATAGACGCGATTTTTACTCCCATTCGTCAGATTCAGTACAACATTTCCAATGCTCGCGTTGGACAACAGACAGACTTTGATAAATTGACCATTGAAGTAGAAACTGACGGAAGTGTTAAGCCTGAAAATGCACTGGCATTTGCTGCTAAAATTTTGAAAGAACAGCTTACCCCATTTATAAACTTTGATGAAGCTGAAGTTGAGCCTGAGAAAACAGAAGAAGATAAAAATGATATAGAGCCTTTAAATCCCAACCTTGATAAGTCTGTTGAGGATCTTGAGCTTTCTGTTCGTTCAGCAAATTGCTTGAAAAATGCTGATATTAATTTCATTGGTGAGCTTGCCCAGAAGTCCGATCAAGAGATGTTAAAAACTAAAAACTTTGGTCGTAAATCTCTGAACGAAATTAAATCACTTCTTACTGAAATGGATTTATCCCTCGGAATGAAGATAGAAAACTGGACTCCACCCGAAATTACTGAAAAAAGCGACGACACCGAGCTGTAGAGAAGCTATTATTATTGATCAATTCCTGGCTACAGGGATTGAGTTAAGGATAGAATTATGAGACACAGAAAATCAGGAAGAAGACTTGGTCGTACCACTTCACACAAAGAAGCCATGTTCCGTAACATGGTAACTTCTGTTTTTGAACACGAACGAATTGTTACCACAACCCCAAAGGCTAAAGAGGTCAGAAAGGTTGTTGATAAGATGATTACGCTTGCTAAACGTGGTGATCTTCATGCCAAACGTCAGGCGCTAAGCTTTATACGATCTCGTGATGTTGTTGCAAAACTGTTCGATGAGATTTCTGTGCAATTTGCTGACAGGAATGGAGGATATACGCGGATCATACAGACCGGACAACGACGTGGTGATGCCGCTCCAATGGCGATTCTTGAGCTTGTTACCTATAGTGAAGATATTGGGGATGAAAGCGATAGTTAACGCGACCTTTCATTTTTTATACCGTTGATGAACGGTAAGCCGGTAGAAGTACCTTCACCAAATTCTTTTAAAAAAATCAAAAGAATTCATAAGGTAATAATATATTCAAAGCTGATATGAACTATTTCATATCAGCTTTTTTTTTCTATTTTTTTTGTAATCTCCCAATTGCCTGTTATTTTAAAGTGAATGATATGAAAATGAAAAAAGAATTCCCGGAAGGCATGGAACCTCTTGGTAAGAAAAAATTTAGCTTTCACTGCCATGATGGTGTTGATTGTTTCATGATCTGTTGCAGAAATGTTGATATGTTTCTGTATCCCTACGATGTGTTGCGTCTCAAACAGGCGCTGAAAATCTCCTCACAGGAGTTTATGGAAAAGTATACTCGTGTTGTTAAGGGGACAAGCCATCCATACTTTCCTTCAATTATGCTTCGCTTATTGGAAGATGAGAGTAAATCATGCCCGTTCCTCGGTGAAGACGGGTGTGAGGTATACCTGGATAGGCCATCAGCGTGCAGAACCTACCCGCTTGAACGAGGTGTTGATCGTTCTCCGCAAAAGGGGATGATGAATGATTTTTACCTCCTGACGAACCATGAATATTGTCACGGGCATCAGGAAGAGAAGAGTTTTACGGTTAAGAAATGGATCCGAAATCAAAGGCTGGATGATTATAATTTGATGAATGATCTATGGGCAGAAGTAGATACCGTTTTCTCTGGAAATCCATGGGCAGGCGAGGGAAGTGGTGGGCCTAAACAGCAGATTGCCTTTACTGCCTGTTATGATATAGATAATTTCAGGTTAATGGTTGCCAGGCATTCACTACTTGATCGTTTTAATGTCTCACGCGACCAGAAGCGTCGAATCAAAGAATCTGATACTGAGCTTTTAAAATTTGCCTTTGAATGGATCAAAAATTTTCTTGGAGTCCCTTCCTCTTTATTGACCAGATAGGTTGCAATAGATGGTTGTCCGTGATTCTCTGTTTTACAAAATTCTTTGCTGTCAATTGTTGCTAAAACTTGCGTGACTCTGCACAGTATGGTAACATTTAATGTTTAGTGCCTTACTCCGGTGATTTCTGTCATGAAAAGCAAGAAAACGGAGAGTGATTTGACCTGAACTCATTGCATATACCACCTAGGAGCTTGTCCGAGAATAGGCATTTCTTCTCAAATTGAGGCATTCTGAAAAAATAAGCACAGGCATATAGTTAATATTCCGAGCATTATTTTTTCAAAATAACGAAGAGTTGGGGAGAAAGGGCATTTTCGGATAGCCTCCAAGGCATTTATACCCCTCGAGGGAGTACTGAACTGAGCGAAAAGAGTTTGGTGAAGGTATTTTGTCCCTCGTAGTCTAACGCTTCCCTGTGGGGTGGCAGACCTGAAATTTGCAGTCGTTTTTTCTGCATAGGGTAGAGAAAACATAATTCACACATCCCCCGTATTCCGGTGTTATTGTCTTTGTACGAGAAATTCAATGATGAAGGCGGGATGGACGTTTAACCGGATAGGAGAAAATAATGGCAAAAATAACTGTTAAAGAAATGCTGAAAGCTGGTCTTCATTTCGGTCATCAGACCCGTCGTTGGAATCCAAAGATGAAACCATTCATCTATGGACCCCGTAATGGCATTTATATTATCAATCTTGATAAAAGTAAGAAACTTTTTGATACCGCCAGTGAGTTTGTGATAAACGAAATAGCCAAAGGTGGGAACCTTCTCTTTGTCGGTACCAAGCGACAGGCTAGAAACATCATCAAGGAAGAGGCTGTTCGTTGCGGAATGCCTTATGTTGATCATCGCTGGCTTGGTGGTATGCTTACCAATTTCCAGACCATCAAAAATTCCATTGAGCGTCTTAAATCCATCGAATCCATGCAGGAAGACGGTTCCATAAATCGTTTTCCTAAAAAAGAAATCCTTCTTATGGGTAAAGAGCGTGTGAAATTGGAGCGTAATGTTGGTGGTATTAAAAATATGCGTAACATTCCTTCAGCTGTCCTTGTTATTGATCCAAGAACTGAAGCTATCGCACTCAATGAAGCCAGAAAATTGAAAATTCCTGTAATTGCTCTAACTGACACAAACTGCGATCCTGATGGCATTGATTACATCATACCTGGTAATGATGATGCTATTCGTTCAATTCGACTTATTTGCAGTCAGCTTGCTGAAGGGGTTCTTTCCGGTCAAGCTGCCCGTGATGGTGATGATGCATCTGATGAAGCTATGCTTGCCGCTATGGGTGATGCCGGCACAGAGCAGGCAGAAGCGACAGAAGCCAATGAAACTACAGAAAGTTCAAAATCTGCAGAAGTTGCTCAAGCCACAGAAGTTGCTGAAACTACAAAGTGATTTACGCCTGAATTGGTGTCAAGGTGTTGTAAACTCAGGGGCTGTATAAGCCCCTTTGTCGTGTTTGCCTGAATCTCATTGTTATGGGCACAGACAGATGGCTGAGGTACAAATCGTATCGTATAAAATTACCTATAAAGTTAATGACATATTTGTGTGAGATGGTTTTGCGATAGGATTCGCCAAGTCATCGAATTAGGAGATATATTATGAAAATTACAAGTCAAATGGTTAAAGATCTGCGTGATAAAACGGCCGCAGGAATGATGGATTGTAAAAAGGCACTTAGCGAGACAGAGGGTGATATGGAAAAAGCCGTAGATCTCCTTCGTCAAAAAGGGCTTGCTGTTGCAGCGAAAAGAGCTGGTCGTGCAACCAGTGAAGGGACTATTGAATGCTATATCCACGCCGGCGGCAAGATTGCTGCCATGGTTGAACTTTCCTGTGAGAGCGACTTTGTGGCAAAGACTGATGGTTTTAAAGAATTTGCCCGTGACCTGGCGATCCATGTCGCTGCAATTAATCCAGTGGCGATTACCCGTGAAGAAATTCCAGAAGATGTCATTGCCCGTGAGAAAGAGATTTATGTTCAGCAGGCACTTGACTCTGGAAAACCTGAAAATATTATTGAAAAAATGGTCGGTGGGAAAATGGAAAAATTCTTAAAAGAAATTTGCCTTCTTGATCAGCCATTTGTCAAAAACCCGGATTTTACCATCCAGGAACTTATTACTGACCTCATTGGCAAAATGGGAGAGTCCATCACTATTAAACGTTTTTCTCGTTTTCAGGTTGGTGTTTGAGTTTGTTTACCTGCATTTCATGTATGGTGATCTGTTTTCTGATATGAAATTTCTTGTTTCTTTTGAAAAGGAGTTGTTATGGAACTGAAGTATAAAAGGATACTCTTAAAATTGAGTGGCGAAGCCCTTATGGGAGATGACTCTTTTGGTATCAATACTGATGTTCTTGGAGAGATTTCAAAAGAAATAAAAGAGATTAATGATCTTGGCGTGGAAGTTGGCATTGTGATCGGTGCTGGAAATATCTTTCGTGGGGTTATGGGCGCAAGTCAGGGAATGGATAGAACCGCCGCTGATAATATGGGAATGCTTGCTACGGTGATTAATTCCCTTGCTCTGCAGGATGCTCTTGAACGTAATGGTGTTGTTACACGAGTGATGTCAGCCATCCCCATGCGTCTTGTTTGTGAGCCCTATATTCGTCGCCGTGCCACTCGTCATCTTGAAAAAGGGCGTGCTGTAATTTTTGCAGCAGGAACAGGCAATCCTTATTTCACCACAGATTCTGCCGGAGTACTTCGTGCACTTGAAATTGATGCGGATATCATTATTAAGGCCACCAAGGTCGATGGTGTGTATGATAAAGATCCTGTCCAGCACGCTGATGCCGTAAAGTTTGAGACACTCACCTATGACGATGTGCTTAGCAAAAATTTACGTGTGATGGATGCTGCCGGAATAGCGCTTGCTAAAGAAGATAATAAACCGATTCTGGTTCTTAATATGAAAGAACCCGGGAATATTCGACGGGCAGCATGTGGAGAGGTGATTGGCAGTTTTATTGGAAGTTGAAGAGAAAATTATTTTCACCTATAAAGCAGTAATGAATCAGGAGGACGTGGCATGAGTGAAGTGATTATTGAAATGGCAGGTAAGATGGAAAACAGTGTGGAAACTTTTAAAAATGAGCTTTCAAAAGTACGTACTGGACGAGCCTCCATCTCAATTCTTGATGGAATAACCGTTGATGCATACGGTAGCCCAATGCCCATGAACCAAGTCGCCACAATGACCATTCCTGAAAGCAGAATGATTGCCATTCAGCCCTGGGATCCTCAAATGGTACCTGCCATTGAAAAAGCTATTATGAAATCCAATCTTGGTCTTGCTCCTGCAAATGATGGAAAGGTGATTCGTCTGACTATTCCTCAGCTCACTGAAGAGCGGAGAAAGGAATTGGTAAAACAAGTTAGAAAAGTTGCTGAAGAGTTCAGGGTCGCTATCCGTAATGTTCGGCGTGAAGCAATCGATACTCTGAAACAGCAGAAGAAAGATAAAGATATTTCTGAGGATGATTTGTTTAAACTTCAGGATGATGCGCAGAAAGAGACTGATACATACGTTAAGCAAATCGACGCATTAACTGAGCATAAGGAAAAAGAAATGATGGAAGTTTGATGGAAGAGTTTTTACGATGCTATTAGTACCTTACTCCTAACACCGGTGATGAACGGTAAGCCGGCATAAGTGCCTTGGTTGTACATTCAACCTCCTAACTTTAAAGCCTTTTTCGTTTTCTTGTTTTTTATGGCAGGAATTAAGGAGTAAGGCACTAAACTGAGTCCCGGCTTTCCCGTTCTTCACCGGGGTTAGTTTGAGTTCTATTCGTTTTTGTGAGTTTCTAAAGGAATCATGTCTGTACCTCAATCCATAGACTCTAATAAAATCCCCCGTCACATAGCCATTATTATGGATGGAAATGGACGTTGGGCCAAACAGCAGAATAGACCCCGGTTGTATGGTCATAAGGTGGGTGTTGATTCCGTACAGACAATTGTTGAGAGCGCATCTGAATGGGGAGTTGAAGTTTTGACTCTGTACGCTTTTTCTACGGAAAATTGGAAACGTCCTGCTGCTGAGGTAGGTGGTCTCATGGGGCTTCTGAAGAATTATCTGCAAAAAGAACTTACCAGAATGCTGGAAAACAGAATTCGGCTTGTTTGTATTGGAGATATCGAGAAGCTTCCAGGGGATGTTCAGGAAGTTCTGGCAAATACCATCAGTGACACTGCAGAGAATGATAAATTAACCCTGAACCTTGCCTTAAGTTATGGTGGACGTTCAGAGCTTATTCGAGCTATACGTAATATTGCTGCTGAGGTGAATTCCGGAGATATCCAGACCGGTGACATTGATGAAGAACTTATTGATAATCACCTCTATACGGCAGGCCTCCCTGAACCAGACCTCCTGATCCGTACTGGCGGTGAGGCCAGGCTTTCCAATTTTCTTCTGTGGCAGGCATCCTATGCTGAGATATATTTTACTGATGTGATGTGGCCAGAATTTCGTGAGGAGGCTTTTGCTGACGCCATTGCCGAATATCAGCGGCGGGAACGGCGTTTTGGCCGGACCAGTGCCCAAGTCGAAAGAGGGTGAGGCATGAATCGGGTAATTCCAGGTCTTGCCTTAGCCAGCTGCTGGCTGCTGCTTCTCCTTAAAGGGTCGCCTGCTCTTTTTGCCTTTGTTCTGATTCTTGGGCTTGTCATTGGAGCATTTGAGTACGGCCAGATGGCCCTGGCTGATGAGTCCTTTCCAGGATCTGGGGTTCTGGCATTTTTATCTGTTCTTCCTCTTCTCTCTATTTTTGTTACTCCACAATTTGGCATTAACGCCGGACTTGTTCTTGCCTTTTTACTGCTCTCATTCTGGACTCTTGGCACATATCGAAAAGATTTTGACAGCTATGGTTTTTTTTCACGTTGCAGTCTTGGATTGATTTGGGTTGGGTTTATGGGCGGTCATTTGCTGATGATTAGAACACTGCCTGACGGGAATTACTGGCTGCTTATTCTGACTGGTATTACAGCTGGTTCCGATTCCGGTGCTTATTATTTTGGTCGTGCCCTGGGTACACATAAACTCAGCCCTTTGATCAGTCCTAATAAGACCATTGAAGGTGCTGTGGGAGGGATTATTACCGGAATAGCTGTAGCTGCACTTTTATCGCTGCTTTTTTTACAGACAGTTCCCTGGCTTTTTGTGCTTGTTGCTGCCCTTGTTCTAGGCGTTGTCGGGATTTGTGGCGATCTTGTGGAATCTGTTATTAAACGGGCAACTGGAACAAAAGATTCCGGAACAATTCTTGGGGGGCACGGTGGTATCCTGGATCGTGCTGACTCCATATTGTTTGCTGCTCCTGTCCTTTATTATCTTCTCCAACTCCTATGAAACAACTTACAATTCTCGGTTCCACCGGCTCTATCGGCTGCAATGTTCTTGATGTGGTGCGCAGTTTTCCTGATCGTTACAATATTGTCGGTCTTGCTGCGGGTAAAAATATTTCTAAACTACTCGATCAGGTGCTGGAATTTGATCCCGAACTGATTTCAGTTGCAGATGAGAATGGAGTAGAGCAACTTTGTCAGCAACTCCCTGCTGAATATAGAAACAGGGTAAGATTTGGTACAGATGGCAGCAGCGAAGTTGCAGCACTGGGTTCCGCCCAGATGACAATTTCAGCCATCGTTGGAGCAGCTGGCCTGCTCCCCACTCTGGCTGCCATTGATGCGGGTAAAGATATAGGGCTTGCCAATAAGGAAACCCTGGTCATGGCTGGTAAACTTGTCATGGATCGTTGCCGGGAAAAAGGTATAAAACTCCTTCCTGTGGATTCTGAGCACAGTGCCATTTTTCAGGCTCTTGAGGCTGGACACCGTGATGATGTCGCCAAAATTATTCTTACTGCATCAGGTGGGCCATTTAGAGAAAAGAGTCAACAGGAACTGGAAACAGTCACCCCTGATCAGGCTCTTGCTCATCCTAATTGGGATATGGGACGTAAGATCTCCATAGATTCTGCAACTCTAATGAATAAAGGTCTTGAGGTCATTGAGGCCAAATGGCTTTTTGACGTTTCAGTGGACGACATCCAGGTGGTCGTTCACCCCCAGTCCATTGTCCATTCTCTAGTGGAGTTTCAAGATGGTTCCGTGGTTGCTCAGCTTGGTATTCCGGATATGCGTATTCCCATTGCCTATGCCTTGTCCTATCCGAGACGGCTGCCCATGTCACTGCCGGGCTTAAATCTCGCCCAGTGTTCTAATCTTGAATTTCATGATCCTGATTATGATCGTTTCCCTGCCCTTTCCCTTGCTTTTAATGCCATTCGTAAAGGTGGTGTTCAACCCGCTGTGCTCAATGCAGCAAACGAAGTTGCGGTTGATGCTTTTCTTGAAGGACATATTTCCTATCTTGATATTGCTTCAATCGTGGCTAAGGTTATGGACAAAGTTCAGAAGGGCAGTGAAGACTCCATTGATGACATCCTGCTAGCTGATCGCCAGGCAAGGGAAGAGGCTGCCCTTCTCATTCAGCCCAGAATATAATTTCTCTATCAACCAACCTGTTAAGGGTTTTATATGAATACTGCTGTTTCATTTATTGTTGTTTTAGGCGTTCTTATTTTTGTCCATGAATTGGGCCATTTTCTCTTTGCCAAACTGTTTAAGGTGAGAGTGCTCAAGTTTTCTCTTGGTTTTGGCCCTAAGATTTTCAGCAAAATCGTAGGGGAAACTGAATATCAACTGAGTGCCTTGCCACTCGGCGGCTATGTAAAGATGTTTGGAGAAAACCCGGATGAACAACAGGAGGCAGGAAAAGACGACAGGGAGGCCTCCTTTGCCCATAAATCGGTGTGGCAGCGTTTTTTGATTGTTTTTGCAGGCCCCCTTTTTAATCTGCTCTTTACTCTTGTGCTCTTTTTTCTTGTGTTCCTGTTTGTGGGATTGCCGGACAGCCGCGACACCACTAAAATTGGACAGGTGAATCCGGATTCTCCTGCGGCCTCTGCAGGCATCCAGGCAGACGATACCATCCTCACAATTAATGGCCATCCGACTCAGCAGTGGATTGATGTTTTGAATCTGGTCAAGGATTCAAAAGGCGAGGAATTGACCTTTCTTCTTGCCCGTGGAAACGATGAAGTTAAACTCCTGGTTACCCCGGCAAAGCAGCCGATAAAAAATATTTTTGGCGAAGAGGTCGGCGAACGTTTTATGATTGGTATCGTCAAGGCAGAGGAGCTGTTTTATACGCCAACAGGGCTGATCGGAGCCTTTCGGGCAGCCTGTTCCCAGACCTGGATGTATATAAGTCTTACTGTATTGGGCTTTGTGAAACTCATCCAGCAGGTGGTGCCGGTTTCAGAACTGGGTGGCCCGATTCTCATTGCTCAAATTGCCGGTCAACAGATGCAGGCCGGCTGGGTTAATCTGGTGTTTTTTATGGGGCTGCTCAGTGTCAATCTTGGTATCCTTAATCTCTTGCCTATTCCTGTGCTTGACGGTGGACATCTGATGTTTCTTACTATTGAGGCTATCCGTCGAAAACCCTTATCCGAAAAAATGCAGATTGTGGGCCAGCAGATCGGTATTGCTTTTTTAGTCACGGCCATGGTTTTTGTTTTCTATAATGATCTCGCAAGGATTTTTAGTTCGTGAGCAATGCTCGTCCACTGATTCTTGCCATGGACACAGCCACACCATGCAGCACTGTAGCACTCACCAGCGGTGATGTTCATCAGGGTGAGTTGATCGCAAGCTTAAGCTTAAACAGTAAACGCACCCATTCCAGGCGACTGCTTACAGGAATCGACTGGTTGCTCAGTGAAAACAGTATTGATTTTGCTGATATTGATGGTCTTGCAGTTGGGCTTGGGCCAGGATCCTTTACCGGGCTGCGTATTGGTATGGCCACGGTAAAAGGATTGGCTGCGGCTATGGATAAACCATTGCTGGGCGTTTCAACACTTGATGCTCTTGCTCTCTGTTGTTCAGGTGATAAACCCCTTTGTGCTCTTCTTGATGCCAGGAAAAAGGAAGTTTACAGAAGATGGTATCAGCCAGATGAGCAGGGCGTGTATCGTTATCAGGGAAGTATTAAAGCCCTCACTCCAGAAGAACTGGTAACAGAGGTTCATGAACCGACCCTGATGGTTGGAGACGGACTTTTTTCTTATGGTGAGTTTTTAAAAAAAACTCTGGGTAATCTTATAATAATGGCTCCTCTACCCTTATCTTACCCAGCGGCCGCAGCTATCGGCTTTTTGTGTTGTGAACAGTTGCATAAGGGGCATGTAATGGCCCTTGAAGCAGCAGTTCCCTTGTATGTCAGAGCCTCTGATGCTGAACTCAGTCTTGTTCAAAATGAGCAACAGGAACAGAATAAAAAATGATAATTAGAAGACAAACCAGAAAAATCCATGTTGGTGGCCTGGCAGTTGGGGGCGGCAGCCCGATTTCAGTACAGTCCATGACCAACACTGATACCAGAGATGTTGCCACTACCCTGGATCAGATAAGAAAATTGCAGGATGCCGGATGTGATATAATTCGTGTGGCTGTTCTTGATCAAGACGCTGCGGCTGCAATTCGTGAAATCCGGGAGAATATCCTTATTCCTCTTATTGCCGATATCCATTTTGATCATCGCCTGGCAGTTGCTGCCATGGAAAATGGTGCACAGGGGATCCGTATTAATCCCGGCAATCTGGGGGGCCCTGAAAAACTGGCTCGTGTTGTTGATGCCGCCAAAGTACACAAGGTTCCCATCCGGGTGGGCGTGAACAGTGGTTCCATTGAAAAGGATCTTTTAAAGGAACATGGTTTTCCAACCCAGGAAAACCCGACAGCATTAATAGAAAGTGCGCTCAGAAATGTGCGTCTGCTTGAAGAACAGGGATTTGAAGAGATCAAAATTTCCATCAAATCTTCAGACACCCTCACCACCATCAGTGGCTATCAGCAATTATCAAAGCTCACTGACTATCCGTTACATCTTGGTGTGACCGAGGCTGGTGGCTTGATTGCAGGAACAGTCAAATCGAGCGTTGCCCTCGGTATATTACTGCATCAGGGGATTGGTGATACTTTCCGTATTTCTCTAACCCGCGATCCGGTGGAAGAGATTCGAGTGGGCTTTGAGCTGCTACGCTCCCTCAAAATCCGGGAACGCGGTCCTGAATTGATTTCATGCCCAACGTGTGGCAGAACGCAGATAGATCTTTTTTCCATAGCAGAAGAAGTCGAACGTTATGTACAGACCATGGAAAAAACGATCAAGGTGGCTGTGATGGGTTGTGTGGTCAATGGCCCTGGTGAGGCTAAAGAAGCTGATATTGGCCTTGCAGGTGGTAATGGAGTAGGTATTATCTTTAAGAAAGGAAAATTATATAAGAAAGTTAAAGAAGATGAGCTGCTTGATACCTTTTTGGAAGAACTGAAAAAAATAGAACAGGCAGTAGAGAAGGCTTAAAACAATGAGATATTCACAATCCCTTATCCCCACTCTTAAAGAGACTCCTGCTGAAGCGGAAGTGGCCAGTCATCGTCTCCTTTTACGGGCAGGCTATATCAGGAAATTAACGGCAGGAATATATACCTATTTGCCTCTTGGCCTTGCAGCAGTGCGCAAAGTTGAACACATTGTTCGTGAAGAAATGAACCGTGCTGGTGCTCAGGAGCTGCTTATGCCAATGGTACAGCCTGCTGATCTCTGGCGTGAAACCGGGCGTTATGAAAAATATGGGCCTGAATTACTGAGATTTGTTGATCGTCACGACCGCGAATCGTGCCTGGGGCCGACCCATGAAGAAGTCATCACCGATCTGGTGCGGCGGGAAATACGATCATACCGTGATTTGCCCATGAATCTCTATCAGATTCAGACCAAATTTCGCGATGAGATCAGACCACGATTCGGGTTGATGCGTGGACGTGAATTTATCATGAAGGATGCCTATTCCTTTGATGTGGATGATGTGCAGGCAGGTGAATCGTATCAGCGTATGTATGATGCCTATGATAAGATTTTTACTCGTTGCGGGCTGGAATTTCGTCCGGTTGAGGCTGATTCCGGTACCATTGGCGGCAGTTTCTCTCATGAGTTTATGGTGCTGGCCGATACTGGTGAAGACACCTTGGTTATCTGTTCCAGTTGCGATTATGCGGCAAACAGTGAAAAGGCAGAAGTTGCAGCACCAAAGGCTGATGAAAGTCCCCTGCTGGAGCTTACAAAAGTGGAAACGCCCGGCAAACGGAAAGTTCCTGCAGTGTGTGACTTTATGGGCATTGAGCCTCATGAACTTGTAAAAACCATGGTCTACAAAGCTGATGGGGAATACATTGCTGTGCTTGTCCGCGGAGACCGTGAGGTACAGGAAGTCAAATTGAAAAACCTTCTCGGTGTTGTTGACGTTGAGATGGCTACGGACAAAGAAGTCTATGACGCAGCAGGTGTGCCCACTGGCTACCTTGGGCCAATTGGCATAAAAATTAAGTTGCTGGTGGATGGGGAAGTCGCCGCCATGCGTAATTTTGTGGTCGGTGGCAATGAAAAGAATTTTCATGTGAAAAATGTGAACATGGGCCGCGATTTTGAGCCTGCTGTAGTGGCTGATCTGCGTCAGATTACAGATACAGATCCCTGTCCCGTCTGCGGTGCAGCCCTTGGCATGAAAGAGGGGATTGAAGTTGGGCATGTTTTTAAACTGGGGACAGGCTACTCTACGGCTATGAACGCAGTTTTTAAGGACAGCAATGGACAGGATAGCCCCATGGTGATGGGATGTTATGGGATTGGCGTAAGCCGTATAGTTGCAGCAGCCATTGAGCAGAACCATGATGAAAACGGAATGCTTTTCCCCATGCCTCTAGCTCCTATGCAGGTTATTTTGCTTAATCTTGGCTTGAAAGATGAGCAGATTACCAAAATTGCAGAATCGTTGTACCTGGAGTTGCAGGAAAAAGGCGTTGAGGTCCTGCTCGATGATCGGGATGAACGGCCGGGATCCAAATTCAAAGATGCTGATCTCCTGGGAATTCCTTTACGGATAACAGTGGGCAAGCGCCTGACGAAAGATGGAGTGGTTGAGCTTCGCCAGCGCTTGGATGGAGCAACAGAGGATTTGCCACCTGAGATGGTGTCAGCAAGAATAATTGAGTTAATTGATGCAGCAATGATTTCGTAATGGATACAGAACTCACTGCCCCTGTGAACCAGGAAGGGCTTAAAATCCTCATCAGGAGTTATCTCCATGAGATTGACCTCAGTCCCATTGATAAGGCCTGGGAGCTGGCTGTTTCTGTTCACACAGGAAAAAAGCATTATTCCGGGACTTCATACCTGGACCATACCCTGCATGTGGCTTCCACCCTTGCCTCCATGCATTTGGACCTGGATACCATTGTTGCGGGTCTGTTGCACGGTGTTTTAAAAGAAGGAGTTGAGCTGTCAACACTGCGTAAGGAGTTTGGTGAGAGTGTTGCCGTTATTGTGGACGGCAGTACCCGTATTACAAATGTTCATTATAATTCAAAACTGACTCATCAGGCTGAAAATGTCAGGAAGATGCTGCTGGCCATTGCCAGTGATGTCAGGGTATTGCTTGTCAAGCTGGCCGACAGGCTTCAGGACATGTGTTTGCTGGAAACAGTAGAACCTGAGCGTCAGCTTGAAATCGCCCGTGAAACCAAAGATCTTTATGCACCCCTTGCATCACGTCTGGGCATTGACTGGATGAAACGGGAGCTTGAAGATCTGTCCTTTCAATATCTGTATCCCGATGAATATCTTGATCTTGTTTCGAACCTGGAAAGTTCCCTTGCAGAACGACAGGAGTATGTGGATGAGGTGATTTCCATTTTTTATGGAAAACTTGCTGAAAGTAATGTTAAACCCATACGTATCATTGGCCGGCCCAAGCATCTCTATTCCATCTATAAAAAATTGATTGCGCAGAGAATTCCACTGGAAAGGGTGTATGACAAGGTTGCCTTTCGCATTATTGTCAATACCGTAAAGGAATGCTACGAGGCATTGGGGGTCATCCATGCCAACTGGTCACCGGTTCCCGGGCGTATCAAGGATTTTATTTCTGTTCCCAAGGCCAATAACTATCAATCGATGCATACCACTGTGGTGGGGCCAAGAGAGCATTTTATCGAGATTCAGATCCGGACAGAAGAAATGGATCGTGTTGCCCAGGAAGGTGTTGCTGCTCACTGGGCATACAAGGAAGGACAGAGTGCCTCTGATAATGATACCAGGTTGTTCAGGGAACTAAAGAGTCTGGTTAAAACCTTACAGGAAGTTGAAGATCCCAGGGAATTCCTGGAATCAGTGCATGGCGAACTTTATACTCCTGAGGTGTATGCTCTCACCCCGGCAGGTGAAGTCAAGGAATTTCCTGTAAACAGCAGCCCCATTGATTTTGCCTATGCAATCCATACTGAGGTTGGAGATCATTGCGTGGGAGCTAAGGTAAATGGAAAACTGGTTCCCTTGAAGTATTCGATCCGGAATGGAGATATCATCGAGATTTTCACCTCTAAAAATCAGCGTCCACGAAGGGGATGGCTTGAGTTGGTGAAGACCAGCCGTGCGCGTTCCCGTGTACGTTCCTGGTTGCGCAGGGAAGAGAGAGAAAAATCGCTGAATATTGGGCGTGAGATATGTGAGAAAGAGCTGAAGCGTTACAAGACCACACTGAAAAAAATGGTTAAAAGTGGCCATGTGAAGGTTCTTCTCAAAGATCTGCGCTGCAATTCTCTGGAAGATATGCTTGCCAAGGTGGGAAGCGGAATGATTACCATACCACATCTTGTCAAAACTCTCCAACCCACTGAAATCAGGAAGGAACAAGAGGAACGGAATGTCAGCCCTGCTGCTTCAGATTCCACGAGCCAGTCTTTTGCAGCTTCTGATCACAAAAAAGCTGGAACAGGCTCATCGATCTATATTGATGGTGTGGATGATATGATGGTTAAAATCAGCCGTTGTTGTAATCCTGTTCCAGGGGATTCCATCATTGGATTTATCACCAATGGCCGTGGGATTTCTGTCCATAAGGCAGAATGTATTAATCTGCGAGCAACAGATCCCCAGCGTTGGATTGATGTAGAGTGGACAACTACTCACGAGGTTGGTCATCGGGTTGCAATTCAGGTTAGTGCGGAAAATGGAAAAGGTGTTTTTGTCGCTATCAGTTCTGCCATCAGTGCAGATGATGCAAGTATTGTAGAGATTTCTGCCCACACTACGCCTGCTGATACTGCTGATTTTCATATAGTTGTGGAAGTGGAAGGGCTGGAGCACCTGCAAAGGATTCTTCTGCACCTCCGCCAGATGGAACAGGTAATAACTGCCAGAAGAATATAAGCCCGGTAAACAGGAGGAGCGTTTGAAAGAGAATATCACTGCAATGTATGCCAGAAAGAATTTTGGTCGTTTGTTGGATAAGGCAGCTCTTCTTGGGGACTCTTATGTTATTGAGAGAGCCGGCCGGCCAATGGCTGTTCTTGTTTCCGTTGATCAGCTTGAAGAGCTTCAGGCTGGTGGGAAGGAAGTGGAAGAAGCGCTCGAAAAGCTCATCAAAAAGATAAAGAACCCCAAATCAAAAAAGTTGGAAAAGGCCATTGTTGAGGCCAGGGAAGCTGCTGCAAAGCTGCTCTTATAGCCTGCCTTATGCAATCCTGCCAGATCTGCGGCAATGAGATAGATGTTGCACTTTTACACTGTCCTTATTGCGGAAGTGTTCAGGAAAATGAAGAGCAGGATCACTCCTTGTCTTCCCCTGGAAAGTTCTCCCGGAAAACAGTCAATCTTGAGCAGGGGCTTCCCACTGTGGAGCAGGCCCTAGCTAGACTTCAACAGGCAATTATAGCTGCCCGGCTGGAGCAGGTTCGAGTGCTCACTCTCATCCATGGCTATGGTTCCAGTGGGAAAGGCGGGGCTATACGCCGGGAGTGTAGAAAAACCCTCGATTATCTTTGCAGTAAAGGTGAGATAGCAGATGTTATCCCCGGTGAGGATTTCAGTCGTCGGCACGGTATGGTAAAACATCTGTTGAATCGATTTCCCCAACTTTCACGTCACCCCCACCTGAATAATCATAATAAAGGTATTACGCTGGTAGTGTTGTTTTAAAAATTGCTACATGGTAGTATCTTGCGGGTTGCAGAAGAATGCTTACCTGTTAAGGTATAAACGAAAAAAAGCTGGTTTTATTATTAATGAAGAGGAGTTTGTAAATGAAACGAATTGCAGGGCTAGCCCTTATTGCATGTCTTGTTGCTCCCGGTCTTGCGGGTGCGGCAGATGCCGGGAAAGCAGTTGAACTAAAGAGCTTTAAAGATAAACTCAGTTACAGTATGGGGCTCGATATGGGGACCTATCTTAATGGAATCGGAGAAGAACTGAACTATGATCGTTTGTTGATGGGGCTCCAAAATGGTTTTGATGGAAGTAAATCACTTTTAAGCGTGGAAGAGATGCAGAGTGTTCAAAAAGAGTTTGCCGAGAAGATGAAGGCAAAACAGGAAGCTCAGCTTAAAGCTATGCAGGAAAAGAACCAAAAAGCAGGGGTCGCATATCTTGCAGAAAATAAAGCTAAGAAAGGTGTGATCGTTACCGAAAGTGGCCTGCAGTATGAAGTCGTTAAAGAAGGGGACGGTGCTAAGCCCAAGGCTGAAGATACTGTTAAGGTTCATTACAAAGGCTCAACGATTGATGGAACTGTTTTTGACGATTCCAATGAGCGGGGTGAACCTGCGGTCTTTGGTGTAACTCAAGTTATTCCGGGGTGGACTGAAGTTCTGCAACTTATGAAAGAAGGTGCAAGCTATCGGGTTGTTATCCCGTCATCACTTGCCTATGGGGAGCAGGGCGTTCCCCCGATGATTGAACCAAATTCTGTACTTGTGTTTGATGTAGATCTGATTTCTATTGAGAAAGGTGTGAAAGAGTAATTGTCTGTTGTAATAACTACTGTTTTAGTGGAGGCTGACAATGGCTAAAAAAAAATGTTGTAAAAAAATAGAAAAGAAGGGGAAATGCTGTAAGAGTTGCCCTTTGTATAAAAATTCCATGAAACTAAAAAAGAAGCAAAAGAAGAAAGGGAAAAAGAACAAGAAATAGTTTTTTGAAAAAATCTCTTTTTTTTTATAGGCCTCGGAGCAGTTGTTCCGGGGCTTTTTTTTTAGGAAATGTGTAGAGCTGTTGGTTGCGCTGATCCGAGAATTGTATCAGCCATACGGATATGGCCGATAGCTTTCCAGTTTTTGTCAAGCAGCGAGGCACCAAAGGCATCAATTGCCACTGGGTCTGCAGAAGCGGCAAGTCTATTGACTGGAGGATCACAATGTGCTCCCCATAGATGCGCCTGCGCCATGCCGATGGAGGCATCCAGAAGTGTGAAATCGGGACAACGATAGCGATTGAGATCAAAAATTGCTTCATGGATCTGTTTATGGAATGCGGATTTTGCCCAACTGCCCTTACCCCGAAAGTGAGAAGGGGGAGCACAGCCCATCATGTTTTTCATGGTCAAGGTAACTTTTGCCAGAGTATGGGCCTTGAGAACAGGAACAGAAAGCAGAAAAATTTCATCAAGAATGGATGGGAGATGCATGACAGGCCATCTTCTGCAGGTCGGATTTTCTTTTTTTGTCAGTTTCTCATGGTTGAGATCAAGAAGGGGGATGTCTTTTTCTGAGGCAAGTTTTGTATATCCAAGCATTTGAAAAGGACGGTGGGTGTCATATTCCAGCGAACCTGTCCCTTCTCCGATGATAATCGGGCTTTGCGGTACGTTCTTCTGTAGATAATGAATCACGAGGGAGATAAGTTGCACCGGAGTGGTAATTGGAGGTTTTAGTGCCTCTACCAGATTGGGTTTTATCAATATTGTCTGACCTGTTGGCACAAGATCTGGAAGAGATGCAGCAGTAAGTAGCTTTGGCAGACTTCTTTCTAAGAATTTGATTGTGGTGAAATAGAGTTTGGACTGTTGCATACAGAAAGCTCTTGTTTTTAGGGCGCATTCAACAATAACTTCGTACTCTGAGGCGCAATATAAACATTTAGAAAAACGCTATGCGATTATTTAATCCTCAACGTAGCTCGGCTACGCACCCCAAGGGCATTTCCTGCGGGGCACCTGCGGTTAAATAATCACAGATCGTTTCTCTAAACATTCATCTTACACCTCATAATTACGAACTTATTTTTGAATGAGCCCTTAATTAATTGTGACAGCCGCGTAGAATCGCCAAGCTTACTCTCTTTACAGAATCCTGGTATTGTAATATAAAATGATCATTATGCCCAATTCGTTTCGCAGAATATTTTGGAGTTTTTATGAAGATTAGCCTCAGTGTCGATCAGGAAATATGTAAACAATGTTACGCCTGTATAGCAGAATGTCCCTTTGACCTCATTAATCTTGACAATGACGATTTTCCGCAGTTACGAAAGGCTGCAGTGAAAAAATGTATCAGATGCGGACACTGTATGGCTGTCTGTACAGCTGATGCGCTCGATATTACAATATCCCCGCTTACGGTTAGCCCTTCGGTAGATAAAAACCTGTTGCCTGCACCTGATTCCATTGAACATTTTCTAATAAGCAGACGTTCTATCCGTACGTATAAAAAGAAGGTTGCCGATCATTCTACTCTGGAGAATATTTTAAATATCAGCCGTTATGCCCCCAGTGCTCATAATGCACAGCCTGTTCATTGGTTGATGGTGGAAAATCCGGAGGAGGTTAAACGTCTTGCCGGTATGGTGGTAGACTGGATGGCGGAGCTGAAGGTGTTCCCGGGGCTGACTCGTGCCTGGGGGCAGGGAGTTGATAAAGTCCTGCGTGGAGCTCCACACCTTGCAATCACCCATGCCGATCCGAATGCAAGCGAGCATCCCATTGAGGATTGTACACTTGCCACCGTTTATCTTGATCTTGCGGCATATAGCCATGGCCTTGGGAGCTGCTGGGCAGGTTTTCTTGTCCAGGCTGTCCAGCATCAGTATCAGCCAATTATCGAAGCTTTGAATCTGCCTGATAACCACAAGGTGTATACAGCTCTTATGCTTGGCTATCCAAAATTCAGATATCGCCATATCCCACAGCGAGATGCATTAAAAGTTACCTGGAAATAAATGATTTTGGTTTTTTCTTAGAAAGCACAGGAGGTTAATGAATATGCCCCGGCAGCCCATACTTGTGATTGGATAATTAACAGTGAAAAAGGAAAAACAAGAAAAAGGGGATAGATCTGTTTAGTATCCTTTTTCGACGGAGTCTCAATACGTCCGCTACCTGCCGCAAGAAGGAGGCATACATGAGATCTTTATTAATAACCATAATTGTCACGATATGTGTTGTGATCGCGGAGGGTATGCTGTTTTACTCAGTGACTGCCCGGGAATCTGAACAGATGATTGAAAAACAATTCCTCCTTAATCCAATTGGCGTGGTTCATAAGGAGAATGAGCGTACAACACTTCTATTGAACAAGGATGTTGAGCCGGCTTTACTCGGGCTTGACGGGTTTTCACATGTATGGGTTTTTTGGTGGCTGGGCCGCAACAATACACAGAAGAAACGTTCTATCCTGCAGGTATATCCTCGCGGGAACAGGGAGAACCCATTGACCGGTGTATTTGCCTGCCGTGCACCTGTCCGGCCGAATCTTATTGCCCTGACCCTGTGTCGGATTCTATCAGTTAAGAATAATGTGGTTGAGATTGACAGGATAGACGCGTTTGCCGATACCCCGATCCTGGATCTTAAGCCGTATATCCCAAGCTCTGATTCCGCCAAAGCGTCAATCCCGGATTGGGTGGAGAATCGCAAACAAGCTATTGATAAAAACGCCGGGGACTGCGGCGAAAAATGAAATATTTTGTAAAAACTATCCCCGGTGCTGAACGGGCAATCCGGGATAAGTACTTTGGTGTTGAAGGCCATTTGCTGACTGTAGGGCGTTTTTCTTGTTTAGGGAAGCCTGCAATCCTTTCAAAAGAACAAAACGTCCCAGTGAAACCACAGGGCAGGGGAAAGATCCCACAAAAAGGGGATTATTGCAGAGCCCACCGGAAAGGTAAATTTTTTCAGGACGTTTGGCAAAGTTGTAGGCGTTAATCGCTATACCTTTAACAAACTTGGCCACTGCTTCCGCTTCACTGACACCCGTGACCACAGCATCAAATATGTGGCTCATACCCAAAACTCCGCAGGTTACAGAAAAAGAACTTTTGGGAACATCCATACAGGAAAAATCAAGTTTGTAGTATTTTTCAAGCAGCTCTATGGTAAATCCCATGGAGGCACCGCATTCAGCATTCCATCCCATGTCTTTTATTTTCCCGCCACTGTAAGCAACATACTTAATATCACGACTACCACAATCGAGTAAGGTGAAGGATTCTTCCTTGATCAGGCTGAGTCCGCCTCTGGCCAGAGCTGTGAGCTCATTGACGTAATGGCTTGTGTACCTCTTGCCGTTATGACCAGTGGCGATATCTACTTTCATGCTTTTGTCAATTGAGCGTGTGGCAATCAGACGGGGAGGTTCTGTGGAATCTGTCTCCAGCAGTTTACAGTAGGATGTCCCAAAATCGGCTAGCAGCATGGATGTGAAATCTCGATTGACTTAAATGCAAATGCTTGAAAGTTCAAGGAATGCCTGTATTTTTGCTTTGGCACTGTTGCCAGCTGTTATATCGCAATCAAGATAGAGGCCGTGCGGATGTTTGCCGGCCAGATGGCGGGCAAGGGCGGTCTTGGCACAAAATGATTGCGCGAAGAAAACAGTGGGTATGTCAGGATTGCAGTGGAGTTCAAGGTCAAGATTGTCCGGTGTTTTATTTTCCATACAACGAGCCCAACCGTAAATATGGGTAGTATCGGGAAAAAGATTGAGAATGGAGAAATCCCGTGGAGGAACTCCCCAAAATCCTGCTGTAGGTTTACATGAGGGAAGTGCCGGATATGAGCCAGTGCTTTGAACTGTAGCTGTGATGGCTGCCATCTTTTCCAGAAGGTTCATACGCTTTTTGCAAAGAGGAGTTCCAAAGTCAATGGAATCATGATTTTTGGTCCTGACAATGCGGGTATCAGGTAGCATATCCTCAAGTACAGTTGCTGTATGCACCGCGCAGTCACATTTTCCGGAGCCGGTGTCGATGTAGATGATATCCGGTCGAATAGCCAGGCTGTTTGCAATAACGGTACGCAGAATGCCACAGTAGACCCTGGGGAGAAAGGGAGAGGCAGTCTCAAGATCAATTTTTCCCTGTGGCTCGTCAAGGTCAAAGATTTTAAATTCCGGAGTAGCAAGGATCTCCATGACTGAAAGTGGCGGGATCCCGACAATGCCTGCCCGTTGTATGGTGGATGATGCCATTACGTTCCCTGTTTGTGTAAAAGAAGGAATCCGCTGAGGCCAAAGATCACATGGATCAGACTTGCAGCCAGCAGAGGTGAGATGTAATCCACCCGGGCAAGAGATTGCAGCGACCCCCATAGTCCCCAGGCCACAAATGCAATGCCACAGCTGGCTGGAATTGCAATGGAAAGATCTTTACCCCATTTTTTATACAAGAGCAGGAGTATGGGCAGGCCTAAGAAAAGCAAAGGTATCCCCAGCAGGGTATAGGAGATCCTGCTGTAGAAATTAGTTTTTGCGACTACAGTTTCAGCATGCGTGTCCTGGTTGTGCATGGCCTGGAAGAGTTCGGTCAGGGAGAGTTCTGCGGATTGGTATTTGGGGACGAAAAAGAATTCCGGACTTTCCGGGAACGCAAATTGCTGATGATGAAAAATGGTTGTAAGGTAGTCGTTTGGATTGATATTTACTTGGATCTGACCATCCGACAAGTGCCAGCCTTTTTCGTCCCACTCTGCTTTTTTTGCAGCAATAAGTGTTTCCAGTCTGTGTTCTTTGTCCCAGCTGGAGTAGGAAAAATCGAGAAAAATGTTTTTATCCGGCCAGGGTCTGGCAAAGGAGTAAAAGCCTTCTTTTCCTTTATAGTAATAGCGACCGTTGCGATAGATCCCAAGTGGAACCATGCCCTTAACATTTTCATACCAGATGGTGTTGGTTGCTGCAATGGTACGCGGTAGCAGCCATTGAGCCATGGCGAGAAACAGCATGGTGAAAATTATAGCACCAATGAGGATGGGGTTGATAATGGTACGCATGTGGATCCCGCCAGCCATCATAGCGGTGAGTTCATTGTTGTGGCTCAGTAACCCCAGGCTTATGATACCGGAGAGCAGGATGAGAACAGGACCAAGCATGTCGATGATAAAGGGAATACTGAGAAGAAAAAATTTGAGAACCAGACCAATGGATTTACCGGTATCCATGAATTTATCGATTTTTTCAAAAAAGTCGATCAGGATATAAATGGCCAGAAAGGCAGCCGCTACAATGAGGAATGTACGGACAAATTGGGCCAGTATGTATCGATTAAGTAGTGTCACAGGAGATTACCAGCGAAAGAAGCGATGGGCCAGTGCAAAGCCGATGGCAACCATGCCAAGGCCAAAGACATTTGAAATTGTTAAATATGTAAAGGCTTGAATGTGTTCGCCCGCTTTAAACAGTTGGACAGTTTCTCTGGCAAAAGTCGAGAAAGTAGTGAAGCCGCCAAGAAAACCTGTAAATAAAAACAATCTGAATTCATTACTGATATGCACCCTGTCAAAAAATGACCATACAATACCAATTAAAAAACATCCCAGCAGGTTGGCAAAGAATGTGCCGGCTGGAAAAGCATGCGTATGATATTTACCGGCTCCAAGTGCAATGAAGTACCTTCCTACCGATCCGGCTGCTCCACCAAGAGCCACTGCAAATATTTTTTCCATTTCGTTTGAGATTTGGTACCTTACAGAATAGTTTCTCGGAGTTGGAGTTTATATCCCTCAAGGGAGTACTAAAAAGAGTACCCTGCTTTTTTTAGAAAACAATTTGGTTAAGGTGCTTATATCCCTCGAGGGGGGTACTTGCATGAGTGGAGGTTTACCGTTCATTACCGGTGTAAATTTGAATAGGGTATGTTGTTCATAATCATAGACTGACTAGGTAACATCATAGAAGCGGAACGTCAAGGTCAGGAAGGAAAAGGAAAAAATGAAATCCATAGTATGTTCGGTACAGGTGAAGGCGGCAGCTCCTGGTTTGCATGATAACACCGGCGATCTTGATCGTTTGCAGCAGGCTCTGATAAGCACTCTTGCAGATGGTCGTCCGTTGGCTGTTCCTTATCCGCGTATGACCCCTGTTGCCAGAAAATTTCGTGCGGCGGCATTTGCTGGATATGCTCTTTTGAATAATCTGGACCAGGGCTGGGTAGTGGTCGATTTTTTTGAGGATATGCCTGCTGTTATTCCTGCCATGGCACTTGATCTTGGTACAACTCATCTGGAAGCAACTCTTCTTGATCTTCAGAATGGAGAAGCGCTGGCTGAAGGCAACCTTGAGAACGAACAAATTACTTTTGGTGCTGACATACTCAGCCGTATTCATCATGCGACAACAGCGCGAAGGCAGAAGAAGTCGCTCGACGCTGATTTTCAGGATCATGGACTGGTTGAGCTGCAGCAGGTAATTATTTCTTGTATAAATGAGCTTGCCGAAATACTTGCAAGCCGTGCCGGCATAAAGGTGAGTGAAATTCGTGCTCTTTCTGTCTCCGGGAATACTACCATGGCCCATCTTTTTCTCGGCCTTGATCCATATCATATCTGCCGGGAACCGTATATTCCTTTGTTTAATCGGGCTCCTGTGATGGATGCAGGACAGCTGAAATTAGCAATTAATCCCGCATCTCCTGTGTGGATTATGCCATCGGTTGGAAGTTATTTTGGCGGTGATTTGGTCTCTGGAATTCTTGCCTCAGGCATGGCACAATCTGACAAAACCAGGATGCTTATTGATGTGGGCACGAACGCAGAAGTTGTTCTTGGAAATAGTGAATGGCTGATTGCCTGTGCAGGGGCTGCGGGTCCTGCGCTCGAAGGAGGCGTTGCGCGCATGGGGATGCGGGCAGGACCAGGTGCCATAGAATTTGTATCCATTAACACTGAAACGTATGAGATGGAGTATCGTACTATCGGTAATGCCAGGCCAAAAGGACTCTGCGGTTCAGGTCTTATTGATTTGGTGGCAGCGCTGTATCTCACAAGGATGATTGATATTCGAGGCAAGTTTAGAGATCCTGCCAGTGAACAGGATCCTGCCAGAGCAGCGTTTATGAAGAAACATCTTCGCAAGCGTGATGACGGGCTTTGTTTTTTTGTGACAGGTACTGATGTTGCTGATTCTCATGATGAAGTCGTTCTGGAGCAAATAGACCTTGATGCCATGATTCGTTCCAAGGCCGCCATGTATGCCATTCTTACAACCCTGATAAACCAGGTGGGGTTGGAGTTCTCTGAGCTGGAAGAGATCACTGTGGCCGGTGCATTTGGTCGGCATATCAATCCGCATCATGCAATGACGCTAGGTATGCTTCCCGATCTTCCCCTTTCAAAATATAGAGCGATCGGAAATAGTTCTTTGCGTGGAGCTGAAAAAGTACTGCTTGATGATGCTGCACGTCGGGACTGCGAACGTATTGTTTCCAGCATCACCTATCTTGAGTTGAATGTGAATCAGGAATTTATGATTCGTTTTTCAGGGGCACGCTTTATTCCGCACACCGACCCTTCTCTCTTTCCATCTGTGCCTTTGTTTGATTTGGCTACTTCCTGATTTTTCCAATTTCTCTGCAGGCTTGCAATTATGGTAAATGGTGTGGTATGCTTTGCACTGTTGTTTTTTACATTTTGAAAAAATGTCTTTTGAGAAAGTTGAACATTCTATCCGGTTTCTGTCGCTGAAGCGGTTGTCTGGAAAAAATGAAAGGAACTGGCGGTCGGTTGTCCTCCTGTTGTGATGCTGACCAACCGCGGTGCTTTACATGGCTAAAAAATCAAATAAGTGTTGTCACACTGGGGCAGGTAAAAGTGCCAAGGAGCGTCTCAAAAGATTTTGGGATGTGTTTGACAAGGAAGACGATGTTCTTGTCTGTATCAATGCTGACCCGGATGCCTTGGCCTGTGCATTGGCCATTAAACGTCTCCTCCGCTATCGGGTTAAGCAGGTTATAATTGCCCATCCAAACGAGATCCGTCGTTTGAACAATGTGGCCATGGTGGAACGGCTTAAAATCCCCCTTGAACGTCTGGGGAATGTGAAAGTACAGGAGTTTACGAAAAAAGTTCTGGTTGATTCCCAACCCACCCATCTTCCTGTTTTCGAAAGAATTGAGTTTGATGCAATTATTGATCATCATCCTGTTTCAGGAAAGTATGCAGCTGCCTTTGTGGATATTCGTCCTGAATATGGTGCCTGCTCCACCATGTTGATTGAGTATTTGCGATCCGCCAATATGAAGCCTTCAGTTGCTTTGGCCACAGCTCTTTTTTACGCCATTAAGGTGGATACACAGGACTTTTCCCAACGATCCATGTTGGCAGACGGGATCTCTTTTCGGTATCTTTTTGATATTGCCAACCGTAATCTGGTGAAAAAATTTGAGCTCGCTGACATGCGTCGCTCTGAACTCAAATATTTTAACATCGCGCTTACTGAATTAACGTATTCCAAAGGGCGTTTTTATACTCATCTGGGTAGGGTGAGAAGCCCTGATATTCTTGTGAATATTGCTGACTTTCTGAATCATGTGGATAAAATCGACTGGGTTCTTGTTTCCGGGATCCACGGAGAAAAACTGGTTGTTATTTTTCGTTGTGATGGCTACCGCAAAAGTGCAGGAAAACTGGCAGAACGCATTTTTGGTGAAGTTGGATCGGCCGGTGGCCATAAAGAGGCGGCAAGAGCTGAAGTGCCCTTGAAAAATCTTTCACCTGGAGATCAGGATTTTTCTACCCAGACCCTGAAACGTCTGGCAACCAGGCATATGAGATAATGTAGGCATGTAATCTTAAATCTTAGATGGCTCAATGAATATTTTTACTAAGCCATCAAATACCTTTGTTGGTGAATAATGCAAAAGCCCTCTACGCTTGCAATGATTTTGGCCGGCAGTCGTGTTGATGAATTGAATGTCCTGACCTATTATCGCCCTAAGTCTGCAGTTCCTTTTGGTGGTTTTGCCAGGGTGATAGATTTTCCCTTGAGTAATCTGCTTCATTCCGGCATTGAACAGGTTGCTATTCTCTCGCAATATCGAAGTTATTCCCTTATCAATCATATTGGTACCGGCGCAGCCTGGGATATGATTGGTCGTCACCGTGGAATATCCATCCTTCCTCCTTTTAAAAGCAATAATGATACCAAAGAGCATGCTGACTGGTATCGTGGTTCCGCTGATGCAGTGTATAAAAATCTTGATTTTGTGAAATATCACGATCCGGAAGAGATTCTTATTCTCTCTGGAGATCATATCTATAAAATGGATTATCAGGATATTATCGCCTATCATCATCAAAAAGATGCAGACTTGACCATTGGCTTTGTGCAGGTAGATAAGTCAAAGGCGCATCGTTTTGGAATTGCAAATATTGATTCCGAAGATGGTGAGCAGGGCGGATGTGTAAAAGAATACTGGGAAAAACCGGAAAATCCTGAGGGGGATTGGGCATCACTTACTGTACTCATTTTTAAACCGGAGGGTTTGTATCAGGCCTTGAAGGAAAATCAGCAATCCAGTTCGTTTGAATTCGGCAGGGATATCATTCCTCAGTTTATGGCTCAAGGCAAGAGGGTTTATGGCTATAAGTACAAGGGATACTGGGGATATACCGGTACAATTGAAGAATATTGGCAGGCTAATATGGATCTGTTGGGGGATACCCCACCCATTGACATGGAATCCTGGGGACTACGAACGAACATGGAACATCGCGGCATCAGGGATGCTCAGCCAGTGGTGGTGCGTGATGGAGCACAAATTAGAAACAGTTTGGTTTATAATGGCTGCGTGGTTGAGGGGACAGTTAGGAATTCTGTCTTGTTTCCAGGTGTTTATGTGGAGAGGGGGGCAGTTGTTGAAAACTCTGTACTCTTTTTTAATAATCATATTGGTGCAAACTGCCGCTTCAATAAAGTGATTACAGATGTGAATTCTGTATTTGGACATGACGTTTGCATTGGTCCTGAAGTTGGGGGCGACGCAGAAACGGTAACAGTCATTGGCTGGAATAATAATGTGCCTGATGAAATAATTATTGGTGAAGGGGCTACTGTTTATCCGCATCTTAGTGCGGAAAAATGGTCGAGTATCAAAAGTGTTGAAGCCGGGGAGGTGCTGAAATGAGTGCAAAAAAAGAGGCTCTGGTTTTACTTCTTGCTGGCGGGGTTGGCAGTCGATTGAATATTCTGGTACAAAGTCGCGCTAAACCTGCGGTGCCTTTTGCCGGACAATATCGGATAATTGATTTCAGTCTCAGCAATGTTATGAATTCAGGTCTTACCAAAGTCGGAGTGCTTACTCAGTATAAACCACTGTCTCTCATGCGGCATTTGGGCATGGGTGAGGCTTGGGATTTTACTGGCCGAAGTCGTGGTGTGAAGATTTTGCCACCTCACACAGGATTTCAAGATTCGGACTGGTACAAAGGAACAGCTGATGCTGTTCGACAAAACATTGATTTTTTGAAGAAAAATCCTGCTGATGAAGTGGTTCTTCTTTCAGGTGATCATATTTATAATATGGATTTTCATGCCATGCTTGAATATCATCGATTTAAGAAAGCAGATGTGACCATTGGTATGATGGTTGTTCCCATGAGTGAGATTTATCAGTTTGGGGCTGGAATTATTGATGATGAAAATCGGATTATTGACTGGGAGGAAAAACCTGAAAATCCGAGAACAAATCTTGCTTCCATGGGGATTTATGTTTTTGATTATAAATATCTTCTTGATTCTTTATACAGGGATCGGGAAGAGGTGGATTTTGGTATGCATATCCTGCCAAGGGCCATTGATAATGATAATGTTTTTGCCTATCCTTTTTATGGCTACTGGCGGGATGTTGGGACTATTCAGTCTTACTGGGAAGCTAATATGGATGTGATACGGCATGATAGCGCGATATCCCCTGCTGAATGGGGAATCCGGACAAATATTGAGGCAGATGGTCGTCCTGCTGATCGCCCGCCAGCCCGATTTGGAAATAATGCCAGTGTGGATTGTTCTATGATATCTGCGGGGTGCGTTATACAAGGAACAGTAAAGAATTCTGTTCTGGCCCCTGGCGTCGTGGTTGAAGAAGGAGCTGTGATTCGTGATTCAATCCTTTTTGCTGATTGTATTGTTGGGAAAAACAGTATGGTAGATCTGGCTATCTGTGATAAAAGAGTACAAATTTTACCCGAATCTGTTGTGGGATCTGGTAATAACCACGATTTCCCTAATATCCAGCAGCCTACACATCTTTATACCGGGATATCTTTGGTTGGCAAAGAAGCGATTATTCCTTCCGGGGTGACCATTGGTCGTAACTGTATAATCAATTCGCATACAGAGGAAGGTGCTTATTTCACTAAGGAAATAGCTGACGGAGAGACCCTCTGATTCAAAAAATATTGCGTTTTAATTTCACTCAGGTATAGTCCTGAGCTTCCATATGCCCGCGTAGCTCAGGGGATAGAGCACAGGATTCCTAATCCTGGAGTCGTAGGTTCGAATCCTACCGCGGGCACCAGGTAGATAAAGGCCACAACCCACTGATAGTGGGTTGTGGCCTTTTTCTTTTTAGTTGCTTTTTAGCTGTGTTTAGCATATTTTGTCTGCGGATAGCATCAATTTGCAAAGAAATACGCCCAAAAATACGCCCAGGATGATATGGCTAGAATCAGTAAGCGAAAAAGAAAAAAAGGAACAGTCTATAAGGCGGAGATAAGGATGAAAGGGTATCCGTACCTTTCCCAGACTTTTGATCGCCTCTCTGATGCACAGCGCTGGGCGGAAGATACCGAATTAATGCTTCGCTCTGGTGGATATGTTGGAGATACTCCTCCAGATGATATGGCTTTTTCTAAGGCGCTTGACAGATATGAACTCGAAGTTTCCAGCCAGAAAAGGCCTAATACAAGGGCTCGAGAAAAAACTTCTGCCAATGTATTACGGAAAAGTTTTTTTAAGTTGAATCTAAAAGAAATCACCCCAGCACTAGTCGCGGCTTTTAGAGATAAACGGCTGAAAACCGTTGGGCCGTCTACCATCAAGAAAGACCTTGCTCTACTATCCCATCTCTACACTATCGCCAGAACAGAATGGGCTCTGGAGCTAAACAATCCGGTTGCATCCATTAGAAAACCCACCAAGCCCGCTGGCAGGCTACGTCTTCTCAGCAAAGACGAGGCAAGATATTTATTGGAAATATGCAAAAAAAGCCGAAATGAAAAGCTCTACCCCTATGTACAACTTTTGCTCCATACCGGCATGCGGCCCTCCGAAGGTGCGGGCCTGGCTTGGGGGCAGGTAGATATTGATACACGAATCATCGATTTGACTATCACAAAAACCAAACCCCGGCGCGTTCCTTTAACCATAATGGCTGTTGAAATACTTCTTCATGTCATGCCTGAACAGTGTAATAAAAAAATGCCGATTTTCCTGCCCCAAAAGACTTCCTCCACTGTCCAGCGGAGGCCAAATCTTTTTTTCCGCCGGGCATTTGATAATGCTATCAAAAAGGCAGGAATTGATGATTTTCACATGCATGACCTGAGGCACACCGCAGCCAGTTATTTGTTGATGGCTGGAGTAGACCTTCGCACTCTTGCCGACATCCTGGGCCACAGCAGCATGCAAATGGTACAGCGCTATACCCATCTCCTCGACGACCATAAGCTAACACCGGTAAACGGTAAGTGAGGCCGGCATAAGTGCCTTGGTTATACTTGGAACTTATTCATGTTAAAATACTCTCAAGTTTTCTTGTTTTTTATTACAGCTTTTCAGGAGTAAGGCACTAAAAGCCGTAGATCGTATCTCGAACCTGGGTTTGTAAAAAAGTTTTTTAATTCACCGCATCAGCAAGCTTTTTCCCAGCCTTGAATTTAATAACTTTTTTGGCAGGGATCTGCATGGTTTTGCCGGTCTGGGGATTACGTCCGTCACGTGCGGCACGATTGGTAAGGAACGTACAATAAATAACTTGAACAAATTAATGTATTTTTTTCCGTCTTCTGTGTTGCTCGTTGCTCACGTAACCCGTTATGCTCCCGCCTCGCGCCTTGAATACGAAAAAAACTCCTATTAATTTTTGTTCAAGTTACTTATCTCCCGTTCCTAACAGAAAATGTCCCAAAGCCAATCAGGGTGACTTTGTCTCCTGTTGATACGGCACTGGTAATGGCTTTGAGCATGCTGTTCACCGCATTGTCGGCAGCAGCTTTGCTCATCTCACATTCTTCAGCTATTTTGTTTACCAGATCGCCTTTATTCATTGTTTTTTCTCGGTTATATTTTGGGAGTACGTCAAGATGGAAATTACTTTCTGTTCAGATAGCAGAAGCCTTTTGATCTCGCAAGTTTATTCCGGTTTCTCGCTTTGCGTAGTTTGTATAAAGGCGCTGATTTCTCTTGGAGTATAATAGCGAAACCTCACTTTTTTGCTCAACCGGGCTGTGTAGTCAGAAAAAGCCACAACCAACTCTCTGCCCTCATCCATTAACTCTTCCCCCTCTTTGTGTGAGACCCCGTCCATTTCACCAAGTTGAGCCTTGAAATTCGTATAGGCCATATCAAATTGTCGTAAAATGTTGAACAGTGTTGCTCCAAGGGGAGAATTAACCTTCAATACCCTGGAACCACGTTCTTTGGCCATGCTGATTTTTTTCTCCTGAATTTCTTGCCAGGACGGTTTTTTCTTTTTTGCTTGTTCCTCAGTCATATTTTCTCCCTTTCATGATATTATGCAGAAATAATTTTTGCGTTCCTTTTGATCTGATACCGGTGCCAGTAATCAAGGGCAAAAGCTGATCCGTATGGCAACACAGCAGCCACCACCATAAGAATTGCACTTTTAGTAGCCACAGGCATCAGGTATGGTTTTATTTCAAAGTACCCATAGTATATTTTCTCTGCCCTTGATTCAAATTGGCTGGCCAACTTCCAGATATTTTCGGGTGTGCTCAACCTGAAAATCATCAGATAAACCACATACAGGAGAAAGGCCTCCACCAATAAGGACATGGCTCGTCCGAGTAGCAGTGAGTTGATGGCCTTTCTGGTGATATTCCCAACATAATAGCGACTGATATAGCTACACATGGCCGTATTTACAATCAACACAAGATACGGAATGGAGCCAAAGAGTACCTGGCTGATAAGATCATTTTTGGGAAAAACAAAGGGGAAAAGATAGAAATGAAAAATCGGAAACATAAAGACAAAAGCAAACCCTTCATGAAAACCACTGGTGATCCCAATTCGAAAGAAGTCTATTGTCCGCTCGAGAGTAAGAAATTCTGAAGGAATATTTTGTCCCTTACTCTCGATCACATAAAACTGCTGAACCTCTGATATGGCATTGAGTAGATTTCTGGGCTTGTAAATCCTGCCACTATCAGTGGTTATGATCTGGGCGTTCATATCACTCTGACTTCTGTTTTTCCACTCCTTTGCCATCATAAATCCTGCTGATACTTATTCTGTGTAGGGGCTGACTTTGACGATGTCCTTTAGTATTTTCGGTTTGGCCTGTTCCATTTCAGCTATGGAGCCAAAGGCTTCTGCATGAAAAGGTGTGTAAAAACCCTTCATGGGTTTGCCAATTTTTCTGGTCACCAAGAAATATCCGCCAAAGAATTCCTTTTTTATCAGGCCACTGGCAATAACCTCATGTTCCGTACGTAATTGATGCACAATGGTAAACAGAACATTGCGCATGCTGGTGTCTCTTTTGGCCATTGTGGCAATTTCCATACATCCGGCCTTTTCTGCCTGTTCACGTGCAATATCTTCCAGAACTTTTACCTGAAAATAGACGTAGCCATTGGACATGGAGAAAGCAAAAAACTGTCTGCCATACATTTTATTGATGTGGGGTTTTAATTTTTCCAAAAATTGTGCTGCATCAAACCATGTGGAAATATCCATGGATTCAGGTGCTTCTGATTTCGATTTCTTTTCTGATACTCCTCCTGTCTTCCCAAAGATATCTTCCTGGGCCTGCCAGGTAGCTGTTCCACGATTTTTATAAATACCTTTTCTCTGTTCTACTTCGTTTTTAAATGCTAAGGAATTTTCTTCAAGCTCCTTTTGCCGCGCGAGTTGATCTGCTTTTTTAAGAGTTTTCCCAAGCAATCCTTTGGGCATTTTATGATGGAACTTGATGGCTTGAAGAATCTCATCTTTTCTTGGTAACTGGTTAAATGCATCAATCCCGGAAAGGGGTCTTGCGGAAGCAACAGGATGTTCACCAAGAGAATAGAGATACCCACGTATGGATTTCAACTTACCAAGATCATGTCCGAGAGCTGCAACCATCGTGTCGGGAATCACATGCCATGCCTCATTTGCTGAGTGTAGTTGTACAACCTGTTCGGCCACATTGATGGAATGATGAAGAAGCGTGGTTCTTGAAAGAATCTGGAATGTATTTTCATCCCACCCACCTTCCACATCACCGTGAATGTTCACCACCGAAGGGCAGTCGCTCTCTTTGTCCAGCAAACTGAGGATATGTCCGCAAGCATTTCTTTGCAACGAACACTTCTTAAACCAGCCCCAGTTATCAATCTTTTCCATTAAGGCTGTTGCCCTGAGATCTTCAAAATCAAATGTGACATCATCGTCCTCACGATATTTTATTTCACGCCATAGCGGCGAAAGTTCAGAAATATGAATTTCCTTGCGGCCTTCTTTTTCCCAAAGTTTTGATAAATTCCGTAAAGTGACAACTCGAACCACTTTCTCTTTTTGCTGCCCCAAATACAAGACAACAATAACAACAAGCAATAGAGCAAAAAGCAAAACCAACAGAGCACTGTTCCAAAATTCCATTTCTTACAAGTTCATACTCTGCCCTTGCTGGCCAGGTCTGGAAAGATAACTTTCACTTCAGAATCTTTAACAGTTGCAGTTGTTCCCTTATACGTTCCAGAGTAGGTGCTTAAAAATATTTCCCTGGGAGCCATATTCAAAATCTCAGTATGTTTAATTCGTATTTCTTCAGTTTCACGAATGGAAAGACCGCCACCCACAGAAATGATGGGAGAAAATTGTTGCTGCTCTCCCAGGTGTCTGGAAACATAAAAAGCCGTGCTGGCATCTGGAACGCGCATCAAGAGTTTAGTATTACAGTTATCTAAAATAGTATTGGCCCGGTCTTCTCCTACTTCAGCATACAATTGACTGATGGACTGGCAATAGCCATGGATAAACACTCCAGCTCCCCCAGCTTTAGCAAAGAGATCTTCAATCCCTTGATACAGAACAGATTGTGCTTCATCTATATGCATTACAAGGGATGGAGTAACATTCCTTCCACTGGAATAAATACGCCCCACAAAAGCCTGGATCATGGAGATAATCACCTTGCCGGCAGTATAGGCAGCACGTTTTGCTAAAAGCGAGCCAAGCTGAACCACCAAAATAATGCCCTTGCCTTCTTCCAGGCGTTTAATAAAGCGGTTTTCATCTGCTTTACCAATTATCTGCCCAACATTTCCCGAAGTAAGTTCTGTTAATGCTACACGTAAAGAACTGGCTACCTTGGAATAATAATCTGGTGGAGTGGAAAGAATCTTCTGCATGTCCAGAGTAAGCTGCCGGGCTTCAGGCGTGTTGATATAATCGAGCTTCTCCTTTAGTACTTTCAGATCCTGATGGCTGATATGGTTTTTAATATCATTGAGATTAAATGATGGTACCTCGTCAACGGACTCAGCCAATATGATCAAGGCCTGCACTACTATCAGGCTAACCTCGTAAGCCACATCAAAAAAATATGGTTCCCGTCCTACCGCTACACCTGCTGTGATGTGAGCGACCAACTCTTCCGGCATGTAATATGACGAAAGAGGATCCAGAATTGCGCTGTATTCTGGAAAGATGGGGGTAATTAACATCAGGTCTTCGAGCCGGTTGGTATCATCGGCAATCTCGACAATTTTTGAAAACAGATCAATATCTCCTTTAGGGTCAATGGCCACGACAGAGTATCCTTTACGAATATCCTGCTCAATAATATGCTCCATTATCCTGGTCTTACCCACCCGGGTAGTACCAAAGCACCAGAAGTGCCCTTTCCTGTAAGAATCAGGAAAACCAAGATCAAGAATTTTTTCCGGGTAATCAAGGTGGATCCCCGTACCGATATGTGTCCAATGTTCTGTCGGAGTACTTTTCCTGAAAATTCCCACAATCAAGACGAAACAAAACGTACTTGAATACGTTCATGCAATTCTTCACTGACAGCTAAGATTGCTGACTTAGGTAGCCGCCTGGAAGTAATAACGAAACTTTTGTGCCCAACGTATCGTTTCACACAATGGATTTTTATCGTTTCATCGCTCACAGTGAGTCGCTCTTGCAGCAAACTCTCAACCAGAGTCTTGGAGACTCGATCCATAACAATTTTCATCTTTGGTGTTCCGGCCACCAAAACAGGATCAATCCTGCGAATATGAAAAGCCCGTATTTGGCCAACAGCAAAAGATTGTAGATTCCTTTCATGCAGGCCGATACGATTGAGGGGGCATACAGCGATCACTTGTTCGCCTGGAATAATCTCAGATTCCACAAGAAGCTCTCCGTTAGGACGACAGGCCAGCACTTCAGCCCATCGCAGTTCTCTTTCATAAAACTTATATTTTTGGGTCTGTTTGATCGTCCCTGCTTTTGACAAGGCGATGTCCAAATGTTTTAGGAGTGTGTTTGCTCCTTTTATTTCTCTGAAATCAACAAAGCGCTGAATTGTTGTACCGTTAATTTTATTGTAGAGAACAGCTTCCATATCGAGATCTTTTCGCAAAAAGACCATGGTCTCAAGTCCGTACCATTGAGACAAAATGGACGAAAATACCTTCTCGATTTCAGCTACTACCTCATTTCGAGTAAGGCCATATTGAGACGCAAATTGTTGTATGGCTTTTTGCATGTGAAAAGGCATCCTGGAAAAGGTTTCGAAAGATTTTAAAAGATCTCATATTCCTTTTTCGCTTGGGATGACTTGATTGTGACAGGGATATGTCTGTTTGTCTTGCAGTGGGGTGGAGTGAAGAAGTAAAATTTTGTCAGC
>JAYEOK010000003.1:0-23016 GCA_034722915.1 Thermodesulfobacteriota bacterium
GATTTACCGCTCTCTGACACTGGAAAGACAATCAAGTACCAGGCGTTGCCGGTCATCAAAAAGGCGACGACTGATCAGCCAGATTGCTGTCACCACACCAAACCCGGTGCCTGCGGCAATGAGGAACATAATGAGGATCTGATATTTCACAGCATCAAGAGGTGAAGAACCACCGAGAATCTGGCCGGTCATCATGCCCGGCAAACTTACCACACCTGCAGCAGCCATGGAATTGACAATGGGAATCATGCCGGTGCGCATGCAATCACGTCTGATATCACCACTTGCTTCCTGCCAGGTCTGGCCAAGAAGCAGGCGCTGTTCAACCATTCCACGCTGATTATAAATCTCTGTGGTCAATCTGTCTGAAGCGAGCGCAACGCCATTCATTGTGTTGCCAAGAAGCATACCAAGAAGTGGAATTGCATACTGAGGGGTATACCAGGGATCAACACCAACCATAAGAGTCAGTGCCAGTAAAGTAACGGTAAACGAAGACACCAGCATGGAGCCGGTACTGATAAGATAGCCTGTGGAACCACGCAATTTTCGTTTCTGCCTGGCCCAAACTTCGTAGCCTGCAATAAGCAGCATACAGAGTGACATAATAAAAACCAGCACAAAACTAACACTCTCGAACAGAACTTTCAACACCAGACCGATGAGAAGCAGCTGTAAAGTCATGCGAATTCCGGAAACAAGAATCCGTTTTTCAAGCCCGAGACCTATGCGAAAACTGGTGGCAGCCAACATGAGAAGAAGCATGGCAGCAAGGGAAAGATCAAAGGCACTAAGCGATATTACGTCCATTCTCTCCTCTCCATCACAAGGCCTGAAGGTGTAACCTGAAACACCCTGGCTGAAACACGAAAAAGTTGTTCCAGATCATGGCTGACCCAGAGACAAACAGTGTTATTCAAGGAACAGATTTCCGCTATCATCTCCTCTACAACATGCACCATCTTTTTATCAAGAGCGGAAGTTGGTTCATCAAGCAACAGCACTGCAGGCCTCGTTATCAAGGTACGGACAAGAGAGAGCCGCTGACGCTCACCTGTGGAGAGCCTGCTTATCTGCCAGTCCATCACCTCTGCAGAAAACCCTAGTCTCTTCAGCAGATTTACGGTTTCACCCTGCATGTCAACATCTGTAAAATGGGCTCCAACAGTGTCATGCCACCAGAAGGATTCAGCAGGAACCATGGCAACAGTTTTTCTCCAGTCAGGTGCTGCCCATGACAAACAGGATCTTCCATCAAGGAAACAATCACCGCCATGGACAATCACATCGGCTACTGCCCGAAGAAGCTGTGTCTTGCCAACGCCTGACTTCCCAGTGAGTCCGACACATTCACCGGGTTCAATATCAATACTATAGGGACCGCTGTCAAGAAATGAGAGTTTCGAGAGAGACAGTCCAGATTTTCTCTTCTGCTCAGGGTAAGGTGATTTTAAAGGTGCTTCCTTCATTTTCTTTTGAGTTCACAGAGATAGTTCCGTGATGCTGTTCAATAATATTTTTGGTAATGGCAAGCCCGAGTCCTGTTCCTCTGTTTTTATCAGTGAAAAAAGGTTTAAATATCTGGGCTTCCTTTTCTTCGCTCATTCCAACCCCGTTATCCTTAATCGCTATATAGGCCGAGCCGTTGGACTCGACAATTCCACTGCGTACCTTCAGGATCCCACCGTCCCGCATGGCCTGGATAGCATTTACCAGCAGATTAAGCAATGCCTGATAAATAAGATCACGGTCAATGGTGATTCTTCCAATATTCGGATATAAATCCGTTTCAAGGGTAATATTATTTTCCGTAAGTTTCGGTTCAATAAACTGTAAAGCCTGCGTAATGGAATTATTAATATCCACAGGAGAGAGCTTCACTTTTTGAGGCCTTGCAAAATCCAGAAACTCCAGCACAATGTTATTCAACCTGGTGGTCTCAGCGACAATGATTTCTGCCAGATTTTCATTGCCCGGGGCTACTTTTTTTATCCTCTTCACGAGAATTTCCGCAGTAGATCGGACTATTCCCAGTGGACTCTTTATCTCATGGGAAACTGTTGCCACCATAGTTCCCAAATGGGCAAGGCGCTGGGCATTACTCAGTTTCTCTTCAAGATTCAAGCGTTCATGTATCCTTTTTTCCATGATTTTGTCCGCCCGACTGACAATAGTACGCAAAACCAGGAAAAGAATCCCCATAACCAGGGAGGACACAAAAATAATATAGCCCTGCAAACGAACAATAGCGGCATATTCACGGGATAGATCCTGCGTTATTTCTATCACCCCCATAATCTGTCCATCACCACTGGCATCCTCCCGTACCTGCCGAAATGGAATAAAAGTCTTCAGACGACACTGAACAGCTTTAGTGCCTGGAAGAAGATTTAACACCGAACCGCTGGAGACAATCTGGGAGTTTGGAGATCCTGCCAAGGCCCTGTCATATTCAAGACCTCCCATATCTTTTTTTCCAACATATTCATCATTGGTGGAATATGAAATAATATTAACATTGGAATCATAGATGGTTACGGCCTCCATCTTCATAGTATCAGTGGCATTACGTATGATACGATCAAGCCGTTGAAACTGCGCAGGATTAGAAAGAGCTATTTTGCCATAGCGTACCACAGTTGGCAGCACAAAGCCCCTGAACACCTGCTGGTTTAAATTTTCAGCAAGAAGGATAGAATACGCCTCACTCTGATCAAGCATTACTGTACGGGCATTTCTCGATATAACCCAGGAAAGAAACAGGGTAAAAACGAGAATAACAGCAAGACTCGTAAAAGAAAAATATTTAACAAGTTGAAAAGGCATGAGACCGGAACGGAGCCGTTCCAGATGCTCTGGATCATCAATTACTGAAAATTGATTTTTTTTGTCTTTAATCACCGCACACTCCGCATTTTCTACAAACAGAGGTATCGCAGGGAACAGTTGTTCTGGCTTGAAAGCTCTTCTGATATTCCTGCCACAGATAGCCCTGCTCAATACGATGGTCTACAATATTCCATGGGAAATAATCGTCTTTCCCATGTTGATGAATGGCATACAATTCAGGCTTCAAATCATGACGGCGCATGGCCTGTTTCCAGGGGATACCACCCTGAGCCATACTGGCCAGTACATGCGCCAAACGCCGATCCCCCCTTGCCAGTACAGCCTGAAAAAGTACATTCTCGGGCTTGTCATGGTTCATCCGTATATTCGCTTCGTTACGTAAGCCTTTTCGTAAAAAATCTATCTTTGATTTTAATAACTTAATTACTCTGGCAGCACTCCCCTCTTCTCCAGCGTCCAAACCTTCTCCGCCAAAAGGATGAAACTGAAATGGAGTCCAGGGCTTAGGGGCAAAACAGTTCACAGACAATGTTATCTCACAAAGCCTGCCTCTTGCCCGACCCAATGGTAACATGCGCTCCCTGATTTTCCTTATCAGATCCAGCATTTCCTGCAGATCATCAAAAGTCTCAGTTGGCAGACCAATCATAAGATAAAGCTTCAGTTTATACAAGCCTACGCCAACAAGACGTTCAGCCGCCCGTAGTATATCTTCTTCCGTGAGATTCTTATTGATTACCCTGCGAAGACGTTCAGAAGCACCATCCGGAGCAATGGCTACACTTTTCAGGCCACTTCTGCCAAGAAGTTTAAGTAATGGCCCTGAAATTCTATCAGCCCTGAGTGATGAAAAAGAGAGGGAACAGCCACTGTCAAGAAGATAGGAAGAGAGAGATTCAAGCTCATCTTCTTGCGCCATTTCCATGCCTAAAAGCCCAATTCGTTTTACGCTTTCAGCGCGTTCTTCAATTCCCTTAATCACAGCATCAGCATCCCAGAGCCGCGGAGGTCGATATATAAATCCCGCTGCACAAAACCTGCAACCTCTGGAGCAACCTCTGCCAAGTTCTGTTACATAAAGATTTGAAAATTCCGCTGCAGGGCTTAAAAGTTGTGAGTGGGCTGCCTTCCTGACTGTTGGAACAGTAACCTTCAATATTTTCGACACCACTCCCTCTAAAGGAATAGAGCTGATCAGTCGTCCGCTGGAATTGTCATAAACAGGCTTATGCAGGCTGGGAACATACGCTCCTTTCAATTGTTGCTGGATCAACAAAAGAAGTTCAGAACGAGATATTTTATCTATATTTCCAGTGAGAAGAGTTAAAAGTGGAGGCAGACAAGCCTCTGCTTCGCCAAGCAGAAAGAGGTCTGTAAAAGGAGCCAAAGGCTCAGGATTCATGAATGCTGCAACACCGCCACCAATCACCAGAGGATTTGCAGCAGTGATCAGGTCATCTTTGCGACCATCAGCATACAGAGGAATACCGCCGGCAAGGAGCAAGCGAGCAAGGTTCACATAGTCATGCTCAAAGCTGATGGAGTAGAAAAGAAGGGGAAAATCACAAAGAGGCCTGCCGGATTCAAATGAACGGAGAGAGGCATTTCTTTCTTCAGGTAAAAAAAATCGCTCACAGACCAGTTCGTCATAGTCATTGAGCAGGGAATAAACCAGTTGAAACCCCAGACTCGAGACACCCACACCATACGTATTCGGATAGAGAAGGGCAACAGGACATCGCCCAGTCCATTTTTTAAGATAGGTGCCGCTTTCCAGACTTAAAAGACTTGAATATTCAGCACCTTTCCTTTTCTGTCTTCCCCTGCCCAAAAATCAGTTTGCCTTTTTCCTCAAGTACGTTGGTGTCTCCAAATGTTCGTCATTCCAAGGTTTTACCTCCTGTTTCGACTGGTTACCCCCTGAAGAAATGCCATGATTTTCAAACCCGTTAAAATTTGACGAAGAAAAAATGGAGGGTTCTGCAGACCGATTAGGAGCTGCAGGAGTTGGGTTTGCAGGACGCACATCTTCTTCCCTGGTCTCCTGAACGGCACCCTGTTTTGCAGGGATACTCACCTGAACAAGACTTTTTCGCTCAGGGACTGACTCTCCCACACCAGTAGCAATCACTGTAACATGTAATTCATCTCCAAGGGCATCATCATAAAGAGCACCGATAACCACCTTCGCCTCGTCATCAACTTTTTCCTGAATAAGTGCCGAGGCTTCCATAAACTCAGCCATGGTAAAGCTTTCTTCTGATGCGGAGATATTAATGAGCAATCCTCGTGCGCCATCAATACCAACATCTTCGAGCAATTGATTATCTATGGCACGATGAGCAGCTTCTGTCGCACGATTTTCACCAACGGCAAAACCCGTCCCCATAATTGCAGGCCCAACCTCACGCATCACTGTGCGCAGATCAGCAAAATCCGCATTCATAAGCCCTGCAACATTGATTAAATCGGTAATTCCTTTAACCGCCTGTAACAGAACCTTATCGGCCATGGCAAGCATGTCAGAGAGTTTAGAGTTTTTCTGCATGAGAGAGAGCAGGCGATCGTTTGGTACAGTGATAATGGTATCAGCATACTTACGCAATTCCTCCCAACCCTGTTCAGCATTACTCATGCGGAACTTACCCTCAAAATGAAAGGGCTTGGTGACCACTGCAACGGTAAGGGCACCAAGTTCTCTACTGGCCTTAGCTACCACTGGAGCAGCACCGGTTCCTGTGCCACCGCCTAGCCCTGTAGCAATAAAAACCATATCACTGCCTTTCAAGCTATCTGATATTTCATCAATAGATTCAAGGGCAGCCTGTTCTCCCATCTCCGGATCAGCACCTGCACCCAATCCTTTGGTAATGCTGGGACCGATCTGCAGACAGACATCCGCACGGGATGAATTCAACGCCTGTTTATCAGTATTAGCAGTGATAAACTCAACCCCCTGCAAACGATTTTCGACCATAGTGTTGATAGCATTTCCACCTCCACCACCGACTCCGATGACCTTAACAACTGCAACACCATCTGTTTCTGCCATTCTAAACGGCATATCCTCTCCCATGTTAGCGAAATCTGCACTCATAACAAGCACCTTTGTTGCTCAAAATTTAATTTATAAATCATATCATTTACCAAGTATCATCGAAAGATTTTTCTACAAACTTAAAAAATAAATCACATAATCTTTCGCAGCCAATCCTTCATGCGACCAACCATTGAACTGTCACTATAACGCTTATCAACCTGATGCTGGCGTCCATACATCACCAGCCCGACTCCTGTTGTACAGCGAGGCGTATGAACCTCATTCACCTTTCCACCGATTTGAGCCGGATAGCCAAGACGTACCGGCAGATCAAACACCTGTTCAGCAAGATCAACAAGGTTGGCAAGAAGTGCCGTACCACCAGTGATAACAAGGCCACCGTTTATCTTGTTTTTTAAGCCCTTATTGATCAGTTCCCGATTAACAACTTCCAGAATCTCAGCCATCCTTGCCTGCAGAATATCAACCAGAATTTTCTGAGTTACCTTACGGGGTTCCCTGTCACCCACAGTGGGGACATCCACCACATGGTTAGGTTTCACCACTGAAGAGATGGCACAGCCAAAATCCTCTTTCAACCGTTCAGCATCCTGAAGCGGAGTTCGCAGGCCAACGGATAGATCATTGGTGAGATTATGCCCACCAAGGCCAATTTCACAGGTATGGCGAATGGTTCCATCGCAGAAAACAGCAAGATCCGTAGTGCCGCCACCGATATCAATAAGTGCAACGCCCAGTTCCATTTCATCCGCACTCAGTGTTGCATGGGCAGACGCTATGGATTCCAGTACCATATCAGCAACTTCCAGCCCTGCCTTATCACAACAGGTATAGAGGTTATGCACGGCCCCCATATCAGCGGTCACAATATGAACATTTGTTACCAGTCGCACACCGGTCATTCCTAGAGGATTCTGAATCCCTGTATGGTCATCCACCATATATTCCTGGGGAAGGACATGGATGATCTGCTGATTTTCAGAAATTTTCACGGTGCGAGCAGCAACAATGACATCCTCAACATCACTCTCCCTGATTTCCCGGCCGTTAATGGCAAGAATACCAGGACTGTTAAAGCCTTTTATATGATTACCGGCAATGCCCACATACACTTCATGCAGGTCGCACCCAGCTGATTCTTCAGCCTGTTGTACGGCCTGACGAATGGATTTCACTGTGGATTCAATATTGACAACTACGCCTTTTTTCAGACCCACGGAAGGAGCAGTTCCTATTCCAATAATATCCACTCCATCCTCAAAAATTTCGCCTACCACACAGCAGACTTTGGTGGTGCCGATATCAAGTCCAACAACAAGGTCCCCGGCTTCCCGCTGTTCCTCGTACTGTTCCTGCATTTCTTCATCGATTGGTTTAATATCTTCTATCTCATCCATTTCTTTATCCTGTATGACTTCGTGCCACTAAAACTTTGTTTTCCTGATAATCCATATGAATATATGCAATATTATCAATCATCGCCTTGCCCTTTCGCTTACGATACAGAACTTCGAGCACCTTACGCAACTGATAATATTTCCGTTTAATATCTCCCTGGCCAAAATAGATAGGAAAGGGTCGCTCCACCAGATACAGAATTATATCGCCGTTACTATTAAAATGAATTTCCGAAATATTCTGAGCTGGTAAATTGGGGTTATTTCGTCCTGCCAAATGCAAAAATGATGTGGCCTCACCAAGCAATCGCTCCTTTTCTTCCATGGTATTAAAAGCATCTAATCCTGTAATCACTGGAAAATCAAGATCCTGTCCGGGTACTACTGCAGCAAAAATTCTACCGTTACGATCAAGATAGTTAAATCCTTCTTCTCCAGCCTGGACGATCAAAGCATTGGGATGATATTCACTGACAAAGACAGCGAGTCCGTCAGGCCATATCCTCCTGATCTCAGCCCGGTCAATCCAGGGATGCATCTGCAAACGCTCCCGCATGGCCTTGGGATCAAGAGTGAGCATATTCATCTCATAAGAAATATCGGCAAACTTTCTTAAACTGGTGGGGCTTGTCATCTGGCAACCATTAATTTCGATCTCATGGATACGAAAATAACCCCAGTTTTCATACATTGCCTGCATAGGGCCAGTCACAAACAGATATCCACCAAACAGCAGCCCCCCCAGAAAAATCACCAACCTGAACGGTGGGTGTGGTCGTTTGTTTCTGTCCAGCCCAATTGGTTTAATAGTTCTGTGCTGCTGACGACTTTCCTTTTTCGCCTGCCATTTTTCCCTGAAACTCTTTTTTCGTGTCTCCGCTCCAAAATGACTTGCTTTATAGCGAGGCTGTTGTTTGAATTTCTGCAACAGAGCAGAAGCCAGGGTCTCACCCTTTGACTTTTTTTCAAACAGTGAGCTGATTCTTTCAAATAATGGCAGATTTTTCATACTCTAGAGAAAATGCACTTCAGGTTGAAGTTGAATACCACTATCTTCTTTCACCTTATCTGTCACAATCTGCATCAGCTTTTGAACATCATCTGCCGTTGCCATCCCGGTATTCACCAAAAAATTGGCATGTACCGGTGACACCATAGCCCCTCCGCAATTTTTCCCTTTCAAGCCTGAGGCCTCAATAAGACGCCCTGCAGAATCTCCCGGTGGATTCTTAAAAAAAGAACCGGCATTTTTCTGAGCCTTGGGCTGTTTTTCCTTCCGTTGCTGCAGATATTTATGGCATCTCGATTGTACTTCTTCCTTATCTCCCTGCTTCAAACAAATATCTACGGAAAGAACCAATCTCCTGACGTCTCCATCTGCCTGATTATGCCACAGCCGATAGCGAAAGTCCAATTCCCTGCGGCTCAATATCTCTTCACCGGAGTTCAATGACAGAACGTTCAACGAGCGTATCACATCTGCAATTTCTCCCCCCCAGGCCCCGGCGTTCATCACCACAGCACCTCCAAGAGAACCCGGAATCCCTGCAGAAAATTCAAGCCCTGCATATCCCCTTTTCATACACCAGCTCAGCAACCTGGCCATACTGCAACCCGCTCCGACTCTGATACGGACATCACCGGATGCTGATTCATCCAGAGGGGTGATCCCGGAAAGTGCTTTGCCAAAGAGAAGAACCCCCCCTGCAAAACCTTCATCTGAGACAAGAAGATTACTTCCCTTGCCAATAAGCCTCCAATGGAGATCATTAGCCGTAAAAAATTTCAACAGACTGAAGAGTTCTGCGCTACTCTCTACTGTAATAAGGGCTTCTGCCGGGCCGCCAATACCAAAGGAGGTGAAAGGCGCGAGGGGACAATCCCATTGAACAGGATTGCTGGTAAGCTTACACAGATTTTCCCTCAGCCGTTCTTCCATTTTAATCGTTTTTACTCTTTTGCAGTAATGTAACCAGATCTTCCCCGGCCAGAACGATATTGCCTGCTCCCAGCGTCAGTACCAGATCACCCTTTTTAAGTTCGGGCAACAGTGCTTCTGCCAGATCTTCGACTTTTGAAACAAATCTTGTCTGGCGCTGTCCATGTTTTATTACTTCGTCCAGCAGTATCTCACCGGATATTGTTTCATCTGGTTTTTCACTGGCTGCATAGATCTCTGTCATAACTAAAAAATCAGCCTGGTGAAAACAGGTTCGAAATTCTGAAAGCAGAGCTAAGGTTCTGCTGTAGCGATGTGGTTGAAAAAGCACCACCAGTCTTTTTTCCGGCCACCCTTCTTTAATCGCGGATAAAGTTGCCCTGATCTCAGTAGGATGATGTCCATAATCATCAAGGACTGAAATTCCACGCCCTTCACCCTTACACTGCATACGCCGCTGCACTCCCTGAAAACTTGAAAGCGCCTTACTAATAGTATTAAAAGGAATAGAGAGTTCCAGGCCAACACAAATCGCAGCCAATGCATTATAAACATTATGTCTTCCTGGAAGAGACAGATCTATCTCGCCAAGAACATCCTCCCCGTGGCGCACACTAAATTTTACCCGCCCATTTCCAGGCTGAATCTGCTCAGCAGAAAGATCTGCCTGAGCGCTAAAGCCATAGGTGATTTTTCGTTTTCTTATTCTTGGCAGGATATCCGCAACATTTTCATCATCGAGACAAAGAATCACTGCACCATAAAAGGGAATCCTGTCAATAAATTCGAGAAAGGTATTCTTAATATGGTTGATATCATGGTAATAATCCATATGCTCCAGATCAATATTTGTAACCACTTCAAGAGCCGGTGAAAGTTTGAGAAAGGAAGCATCACTCTCATCTGCTTCAGCGACCAGAAATTCCCCATGGCCAAGCTTTGCATTCCCTCCAAGACTGTCGATCTTGCCTCCCACCACAATGGTGGGGTCAAGATCCGCCTCAGCCATCATCCAACTCACCATGGAAGTAGTTGATGTTTTCCCATGACTGCCGGCAATGGCTATACCATATTTTTTCAAACGCATGAGTTCAGCCAGCATCTCTGCCCGCGGGATCACTGGAATCCCGGCTTCCAGTGCTGTTACGACTTCAGGGTTGTCGTCACGGATGGCTGATGAAGTGACGACCACATCTGCACCTTGCACCCAGCGTCCATCGTGCCCTTGATATACTTTTCCACCCAGTGATTGAAGCTTACGGGTTGTTGCCGAGTCAGACAGATCAGATCCGGAGACCTCATAGCCGAGAGTAATGAGGAGTTCGGCGATTCCGCTCATGCCAATACCGCCTATTCCGACAAAATGTATTTTTTGTGTTTTTTTATACATGTGAAATGCGGTTTCAGCTATTCGGTTTTCGGTTTAATAAATCCAGACATTCATCTACTATGCGCTCTGCTGCTTGAGGAAAAGCGCGGCTCTGCATGGCTGCGCCCATCTTTTGTAATTGCTCACGATCTCCGAATAACTGTACAAGTTTATCAGCAAGGATTTTAGCTGTCAGTTCTTTTTCGATAAACATAACAGCACCACCGCCCTGTACATAAAACTCAGCATTTTTTTCCTGATGGTTATCCGCGGCATAGGGATACGGTATCAAAACAGCGGGTTTTCCGAGTACTGCAAGTTCAGCCAATGTTGTTGCCCCGGCGCGTGATACCAGCAGGTCAGCTTCTTTATATACTTCTGCCATGTCGGTAAAAAATGGTGCCACAGTGGCATCAATACTGTTTTCACGATAAGCGGCCGCTATCTTTTCCGCATCTTCAGGCCCGGTCTGATGTATTACTTGTATCTTCTGCAAACCAGGCAATCCAAGGCCAAAAGCCTCACTTACCAGTTCATTTACCCTGTGAGCACCAAGACTTCCTCCCAACACCAGCAGTGTGAGTGTCTTTTTATTTTTTTCATTGTCTTTTCCAGCGAGTGTGAGAATTGCATTCCTCACAGGATTACCAGTCACAACTGTCTTTGCTTCAGGAAACCATTGTTCACTGCCGGGAAGTGACAGACACACTCTGGAAGCCAGTGCGGCAAGCTTTCTGTTGGCCAGTCCCGGTACGGAATTCTGTTCATGGATAATTGTTGGCTTACCAAGAAGCCTGGCAGCAGCAACCACCGGTCCCGTTACATAGCCGCCAACGCCGACAACCAGATGCGGCTTGAATCGAAGGATATGGTACATTGCCTCCAGACATGAAAACGGCAGCACAAATAAGCCCTGCAGCAATGAAAAAAAGTTCTTTCCCTTCAACCCCTTTGAATGAATAGAACAGGTGGCATAGCCATACTGCTCAAGGCTGGTTTTATCCATTCTCCGTTTTGTTCCGACAAAGAGTATTTCACTATCGACTACTCGTTTACATAAGGCCTCAGCTGTGGCAATGGCTGGAAACAGATGGCCTCCGGTGCCGCCTCCGGTGAGCATGAGTCGAATCGGAGCATTCATCAGGCAGCCTTCTCCGCTGGCACTTCCGGTAAAGCCATCACCGCTTCCATGAAGACCTCTCCACGGTGACCGTAATTGTTAAACATATCAAAGCTGGCACAGGCAGGAGCCAGAAGAACCACGTCACCAGGCTGTGCAATGGTGGACGCAAGGGCCACTGCCTCCTCCATGCTACCTGCTCGCCTGCTTTTACATACATCAGCCAGTGCCATATCAATGGCTTGTGCTGCTTCACCCAGCAAAACAAGTTCCTTAACCTTTTCCTGAGCTAACTCTTTTAACACCGTGTAATCCTCACCTTTATCTCTGCCTCCAGCAAGAAGAATGATGTTTTCCGGAAAAGATTCCAGAGCGCTGAGCACAGCCCCGGTGTTAGTAGCCTTGGAGTCATTGTAATACTCGACCCCTCCCCTGCTTCGAACATACTGTAGACGGTGATCAGCAGGTACAAATCCCTTCAAACCCCTCTCGATGTCTTGTTTTTGACAACCAAGGAGTGATACTGCCAGAATTGCGGCTTCGCTGTTTAACAGACCTGTATGGGAATCAAGCCTGGTTCCTGCCAGGGAATAGCTTTCCTCTGTTCCAGGTATACTGATCGAAAACTCCTGTTCTTCACCTTTTGCCGCACAATCACTTTCTAAATTCCCAAAACAATACACCTCCTGCTCAGTGAGCAGTGATCTGATCTGGGGATAGATGGGGTCATTTCCATAAAGGATTACCTTGTCATTTTTTCCTTGATGGTCAAACAGCTTCATCTTGGCGGCGACATAATTTTCCATATTTTCATGGCGATCCAGATGGTCTGCAGTGATATTCAGCAACACTCCTATATGCGGGCAAAAATTCCCGGCAGATTCAAGCTGAAAACTGGAGAGTTCAAGCACTAAAACATCAGCCTTTTCACCACCACGCAGATAATCAAGAATTGGAGTACCGATGTTTCCGCCCACAAAAACTTTCTTTCCAGAGGCCGTAAGCAACTCACCGATAAGAGAAGTCACTGTGGTTTTTCCGTTGGTTCCAGTGACAGCAACCACACACTCTGTAAGATATGGGGCAGCAAGGGCCAGTTCACCCAAAATCGGGATATTTTCATCACGCATCTCCAACAACAATGGTAGATCTGTGGGAATCCCGGGAGATATGACAATGCAATCGCCCTGTAATAGAAACTCTCTGCTATGCCGGCCGCCTTCAAACCCTATATCATTTTTTTGTAAATATTCCTGATCAGCTGCGGGAAGGTCATTTAATTCCCTGCTGTCCGAAACAAACACCCTGGCACCCTGAGCCAACAAAAACTTTACAGCAGCACGACCAGATACGCCCAGCCCCAAAACGACAACCCGCTGCCCGGATTTTATTTTGTGTGTAAAATCCATCATCTCATTTTCAAGGTTGCTATGGCAAAAAGGCCGAGAATGATGGAGACAATCCAGAACCTGACAACAATTTTAGACTCATGCCAGCCTTTCTTCTCAAAATGGTGATGAAAAGGAGCCATTAAAAAAATCCGTTTACCATGACTGATTTTAAAATATCCAACCTGGAGAATTACAGAAATAACCTCCATCACAAAGATCCCGCCCACAATGGCCAGCAGCATCTCCTGTTTAATGATAATGGCAACTCCCCCAAGTGCTCCGCCGAGGGCAAGAGAACCCACATCACCCATAAACATCTGAGCCGGATAGGCGTTAAACCATAAGAAGCCCAGACAGGCTCCGACCATGGCTCCGCAGAAAACAGCAAGCTCACCGGCACCCTGAACATATGGAATCTGAAGATAATCCGCCAGGATCACATGACCTGCAAGATAGGAAAAAATCAGATATACGGATGCGGTAATTACTGTGGGACCTGCTGCCAGTCCATCAAGACCATCCGTCAGATTCACTGCATTGGAACAGCCAACAATAACAAAAATGGCAAAAGCCACATAAAACCAGGAAAGATCCGGCCGGATATTTTTCAAAAATGGAACACTCAACTGCCCGTCATAACCGGGATGAAGAAGCACAAACAAACCGACAACAGAAGCTCCAAATACCTGAAGCAGGAGCTTGCGTTTAGCGCTGAGACCGGCACTGGACTGCTTCCTGATCTTTCGAAAATCATCTATACCACCAATAAAGCCAAAAAAAAGTATTACAAAAAGCAGAAGCCAGACCAGAGGGTTTGTCAGCTTAGCCCACAGCAGAGTTGATATAGTAACAGCCAGGAGAATCAAAACTCCTCCCATGGTAGGAACTCCCTGCTTGGCAAGGTGCGTTTCCGGCCCGTCATCACGCACCACCTGTCCGATCTGATGCTGTTTCAGCTTTCTGATGAACCAGGGCCCTAAAAGCAGCATAATGAGAAAAGCAGTGACCGCACCGCCTATTGACCGCACCGTGATATAACGGAAAACGTTAAAAGCGCTGATGCTGTTATGTAATGGATAAAGAAGGTGATAGAGCATTTTTATTGTTTCTCAATAAATTCTTCAACAACATCTTCCAGACGCATACCACGGGAACCTTTTACAAGAATATATGATCCGGCCTGAATATTCCCGGCAGCAACTAACTCGTGAAGCCAACTGAGACATTCATCCTTTTCAGCAAAAACCCGGACACATTCCTGAGCCAGTCCCTGTTCCATTGCGCCCGCGGCTGTCGATGCAGCAAAGTCACCCACCAGACCGAGATATTCAACTCCGGAATCAGCAGCATGAGCACCAATTTTTCTATGCAGTGCATGGCTGTCCGGGCCTAACTCCAGCATATCACCAAGGACTGCAATATGAGTTTCACTCCCCAGTTCACAAAGAGTAGTAAGTCCTGCCTTCATGGATTCAGGGTTAGCATTGTAGGTGTCGTTGATAATACGACTTCCTGCAGGGCCGTCAAGCACCTGCATACGACGATCAGTGGGTACAAAAGCGGAAAGTCCTTTGGCGATCAAAGCGATATCAATATCTGCGGCATGTGCAATGGCTGCAGCAGCCAGAGCATTAGAAATATTGTGAGCACCCGGCACCTGGAGAGCAACAAGAGCCTCTTGTTCTTGCACGTGAAGGGTAAAAGTGACTTGTTCCAGGCTCCCTGTTTTCAGGGCGGCAGCATAGACATCCCGTACAGCGGAATCATCTCTGGAGAGACCGAAAAATATTTTCTTTTGCTCATATTTTTCCGCAAGATCGACCACTCTGAAATCATCACTGTTTACTACCAAAACAGTGCCTTTACCGCAACCCTGAAACAACTCCCCCTTTGCTTTTGCAACACCTTCAATATTCCCAAGTCCCTGTAGATGTGCTCCATGAACGTTCAAGATACAGGCAATATCCGGGTCTGCAATTTCAGTAAGCCTTGCAATTTCACCAGGCCGGCTCATTCCCATTTCAAGAATCACCGCCTTATGCTTTGCCGAGGCAGGAAGCAAAGACAGGGGGAGTCCGATAAGATTGTTAAAATTCCCTTCTGTTTTCAGAACCCTTTCAGGCGCTGCATCAATACGTTCCGGCCACTGCTGTGAAAAAATCGCAGCACACATCTCCTTGACTGTTGTTTTGCCACTGCTTCCCGTAATAGCTGCAACCTGAGGTTTACTCACCTCCTTCAGGCAGGATCGCCTGTAGGAAGCAAGATCACCTAAAGCCGTTTCAGTATCTTTCACAATTACCACTGGAACGGCGGGAGAAGGCTCAGGTACACGCTCCAGAATCAAACAGCCGGCCCCGGCATCGACAACCTGACCCACATAGTCATGTGCGTCAAAACGCTCACCTTTGAGCGCCAGAAAAATATCATCCTGTTGAATTGTCCTGGAGTCTGTATTGATTGCCCCAAATGGTTTGTCTGCCTCAAGTCCGCCTGCAAGCTGTCCCCGGGTTGCGAGGATCAGGGATTCCAGTGTCCATCCATGCAAAGCATCTGCTGCTTCAAGACTGTCATCAAAAAACTTCTTTCCATTACAGGTTATCTGATAATCTTCATGCCCCTTACCGGCAATGAGCACGATATCTCCACTACCTGCTGCTGCAATGGCTGCATGAATGGCCTGATGGCGATCGGGAATCACAACAAATCCTCTATCATCAGCCTTTCTTTTGTCGAGCCATGACTGATCCTGCTGAACAAGATCCGTTTTTTTCAACCCTTTAGATACAGAAGCAAGAATAGCCAGAGAATCTTCGCTGCGCGGATTATCCTCTGTGAGAATGGCAACATCAGCATATCTTCCGGCTATCTCACCCATCAATGGCCTCTTACCGGCATCCCTATCTCCACCACAACCAAAAACAGAGTACAAAACAGTATGGGGAAGTGCTTTAAGCGTAGTCAGTACCTGTTTCAGAGCATCTGGAGTGTGAGCGTAGTCCACAAAGACAGTGGGCCGAAAATTCTGCTCGCCCGGACAAGCGGCTATCCGCTGCATTCGCCCGGGTGCACCGCTTGCTGCACTTAAAGCAGTACATATTGTAGAAGAAGGAAGGCCCAAAGCAAACGCCATGGCAAAACTTATCTGGAGATTGGTCACGTTAAAATCCCCGACCAGAGGGGAAGTAAACGAACAGATCCCCTCAGGAGTCTGTAACCTGACTTCAGTCTCCTGGAGAGTTCCTGTGACTGCAAGCGGATAAATATTACAGGCAGACTGATTACCACAACTCACAACCGAATGTCCGTCCTCAAGACATATCTGCAGCAAGCGTTCACTCCATGTGGCAGAGGTCTCATCTCCGCAGGTAATGACAGCTGTTCCCTCATCCCTCAAATGCCTGCTGAAAAGAAGTGCTTTAGCAGTAAAATAGGCTTCCATATCCCGATGGTAATCCAGATGATCACGGGAAAGATTAGTGAATGCGGCCACATCAAAGAACAGGTTGCCGATACGATTCTGCTCCAGACCATGGGAAGAAACCTCCATGATCACAGTGTCCACACCACTCTCCGCCATTTTCCTCAATGTTTCCTGAAGCAGTAAAGGTTCCGGTGTAGTAAAGGGCGATGGAAACTCTTTCACTTCTCCTTGAGAAGTGTAGTGACGATAATTAATGGTTCCCAAAACCCCGGGCTGTTTTCCCGCCTGGCGTAAAATTGATTCAAGGAGATACGTAACAGTAGTTTTCCCATTGGTACCAGTCACAGCAAGCATTGTCATGTCTTGAGCGGGAAATGCAAAAATCGTTTCAGCAAGTGCTGCAAAAACCTTTCTCGTATCAGTTGCCTCCAGAACACAAATACCACTGCTGGCATACGTATCCGGTAGAACACACCCTTTGTCGACCAGCAGTGCGGAACAATGAGAGTTTACTGCCTGATCTATAAAATCATGCCCATCCCTCCTACTCCCTGAAAGGGCAATAAAAAGAGAACCAGAATTCACATTACGGGAATCCACAGTGATTTGCCTGATCAGGCAGTCGGCAGGTATACCACAAAGTACCGACAGGTCGAGTGATTCAATGAGCGTTGCGAGATGTAGCCCTTCTGAGGAAGACACAACAGTACCGGGGGCTGTGCAAAACCAGTCTCCACCGATGTGGCTGCGCTTCTGTTTAGACATTTTGCGTCCTGTTTCGGCCATAAAATACAAAAAGAGACCGAAGAATCATTTCAATAATACCCCTTTTGTCTGCAGACTATGCACCTGCGCTGCATCTTTGGGGGCAGGATCAATTTTCAGGGTCAACACACAGTGCTCACCTTTTTTTAACGTTTTACCAGCCTTGGGAGTTTGGGAAACGATACGACCAGTGCCCCTGATTGTAACATGCACGTCCGCTCGCTGTAAAAGGCGTAAACCCTTCCGCAAACTCAATCCTGTTAAATCCGGCATAACATTGACCTGCTTATCAAGCCTTCCTGCAAGGCTGTCCGGTTTACTCTGTTTTCCTGGCTGACCACACTTAAAATTCTGTTCATCACCTTCTTCAACTTCAACTATATCCACCAGATTCAGACTGACCTGCTGGAGAGACACCATTGAAGGAAGAATCGTGTCGATCTTCTTATCCAAAAATTCTGAACCTTTGCAGGTGAGCGTTTCAGCTTTGACCTCTTCATCTCTTGAAACAATGAGAAGAATCATCTCCGGTTTCTCGGCAGGTATGACAATCAGAGACATTCTGTCGCGTACATAGCGACTATGGGATATATCTGCATCATCTGTCACCAGGGAAACAGTCTCACCAGATAATACTGTGGATCCTAAAACCCCTGACCGTCCCTGCAAACGAAGTAATGTCCGAAGCTCATGGGACACCAGAGATGGAAACACATTTCGCCCCCGCGACTCCCCATGAAAAAAATCATAATGGTATTCTTTTTGACCAGAGCGTTCAATGATCCGGTCAAGAATATGGGGTTGTATCTTTTTCCCGCCATTCAAGAGGTGGGTCACTCCCAGCAGGACCTTCAAAGGTGTTGCAGTGTTGGGAACCGTCCCCAGATCCAGAGGAGGACGACAGCCGACAAACTGAGGAATATTGGTAGTATGTTTTTTATCTCCGGAGAAATCCACATGTATAGCTGTGGTCAAACGCAAACGATGCCAGAGTCGAAGCTGTCGTGAAAAATCAACTTTCTCTGAGATCAGACTCCAGGGATACACCTGGGTTCCCAGTTCCCAGCCGCCCTGAAGAAGCGCAGCATCCCGAAAAAATTTTCGTATTTCTTCTGGAATGACCATTGGAGTGAAAAAGAGGTTATCCAGAGTTTCATTTTCATACTGCCAGACGTTATTGGGATTAAAGGAAGGGTAGCCTGCTCCAGCAATAATTTTTCCTTCCACTGTCTCAATAAGAAGGGAGGCGATACGACCATTTCCCATCTTCTCACCAAGCCCTGCCACATACTTCTCAAGAATGGCCTGGATCTTCATATCAAGGGTCAGAACCAGATCATGCCCGTTGCTGCTTGTCTGTTCCAGCCCTTTCAAGTCAATGGCCGCTATATCTTCCTGTCGTACACGATCCTGGTTGAGCAGCCGGTTATAATAATGCTCAACACCGGCCAGCCCCAGATCATTTTCAGAATAACCGATCAGATGTGAAGCATATTCCTGCCTGGGATAACTTCTGCCTACTTCCCGATGAAAATGAATCCCAGGCAAATTCAGCTTTGTAACCGCATCTTCATCTTCCTGACCAATATCACGACGAAGCCAGACCAGATGTGCATCCCTCCTCATTTGAGCGATAATGTCAGGCTCTGACAAAGCAAGCATTTCCGAAAGCACTTTTGCGGTGCCGGGAAGATCTTTTACTTCCCGAGGTCTTGCATAAAGCGAAACACGTTCCAGGGTATGGGCAAGTTCTTTAAAATTACGGTCGTAAATCGTTCCTCGAATAGAATCAGCAGCCAGCATCTCCCCGGGAAATGTTTCCCGCCAGATATCAAACAGATTTGTAAACTGTTGCCTGTATACTGTCCCTACACCTGCTGCAATAGCGATAAACAGCAGGACGGTGAGTAAAAGCCATAGCCGTCGTTTTCTGTTATTTTCTGTCTTTAGACGGGATCTCCTGACCATGGACTATCTATATTTTTAAATCGATTCACCACAGCCTTTTCGGGAGGCTGTCCTAAAATTTACAATACTGACCCGAAGCTGGTAAATGAATGGCCAACTGACCGCCAGCCAATGCGCCCACGCTTTCCGGTGAAAACACTTGTGCTTTTTCTGCCCGTAGCAAAATATTAGCATTGACGATTGCCTCATAAGAGATTCTCTCCTTTTCAATCTCGGTAATCACCCGCTGGACAGAACTTCCCAGCCAGAAAAAAGAGACAAGAAGAAACAGTACTGAGCTGAAAAGAACCTTCGATATCCCTGACCAGAATTGTTTGTCGCCGGGAATACTCAATGCCTTCCTGCGTCTACCAATTGCACGACTTTGAAAAGAGTTCCTGCTGGGAACAATTGTATGAGCTGATGGATTGATAATCATAACGTCACCTCTTCTTTTAAATTTTCTCTGCAACCCGCATGCGGGCGCTCCGTGACCTTCGGTTTTGTTTCTGCTCTTCAGGAGTTGCAACAATGGGCTTTTTGGTCAGTACCTTAAGTTCCGTATTTTCACGAAATTTCCTTTTCACCATTCTGTCCTCCAGAGAGTGAAATGATATGACACAAAACCTTGCCCCCGGCGCCAGACACGAAACTCCACTTTCCAAAATAGTTGCCAGATTTTCAAGTTCGGTATTTACAGCAATACGCAGTGCCTGAAAAACGCGCGTTGCCACATGAATCCGTTTCGGATGAAATGCTCTTGGCACTGCCCTTGCTACAAGATCTGCAAATTGCTTAGATGTTTCAAAAGGATCCAGTTTCCTCTCCTTAACAAGGTAGGATGCAATCCTTCGAGCCTGCTTTTCCTCACCATAATAATAAAAAATATCAGCCAGTTCCTGCTCAGTGCAGTCAGCAAGAATAGATGCGGCTGTCACCTCCCGTCTGATATCCATTCTCATATCCAGAGGTTCGTCCCGCTGAAAACTGAACCCCCGCCCTCCCATGTCAAGCTGCAGGGATGAAAGGCCAATATCTATGAGAATTCCATCAACTTTTTCTATTCCAACTTCGCCCAGCCCTTCGGCAATCTCAGAAAAATTCCTTCTTATAATCGTCAGTCGGTCGCCAAAAGGCTTCAGCCTTTCTCTGCTCTTCTCAATGGCTGCTTCGTCCCAGTCAAACGCAATCACACGGCCGTCAGGTGAGCTCTTTTGAAGAATCGCCTCGCTGTGTCCGCCAAGTCCCAGGGTTCCGTCCACGTAGATCCCATCACTATGAGGGGCAAGGAATTCAAGGGTTTCAACAGGCAACACAGAGCAATGAATTTTTGCTGCATCGCTCTGCGTGGCCATCAGATAATTCCCAGCTTGGCCAGGCCCTCATCAAAACTATCAAAATTCTCACGGGTTGCCTGAACTTCAAGGAGCCAGGCATCTTTATCCCAGATCTCAACCCAGTCCCGCATACCGGTCAGAATGACATCTTTTCCAATCCGGGTGTCAGCACGAAGCGCCACAGAGAGGAGGATACGTCCCTGTTTATCAAGATTACACTCTGTTACCCCGGCGAGAACCAAACGTATAAAGCTGGTCATTCGAGGTTGCTCTTTTCCCTGATCAAGAAGTTTGTCTTCAATGGTTTCCCATTCAGAAACAGGATAGGCGCGCAGATGCTTCCCCCAGGTTGTGACCATCAAAGTCTCGGAGCCGTATTGAGCAAGAACCTCACGAAAACGACTTGGGAAATTCAGCCGCCCCTTGGAGTCCAGGCTATGCTCAGACTTACTGCGAAATCTGCTTTTTATGACTTTACGTCCACCCACCTTTTTCCACCTTCTCCCACTTTACTCCACTTTACACCACTTCTCTAACTTTTATCTCAATACCGGCTCTCTTGTCAAGGATTTTCATTCAAAACTACTTGAGTTTAAAGGCACTTACCCTCAAACCGAAGCCACACACCATACGGGGTCACCAGGGCAACTACCCACAACAGGTTGTATGTTTTAGACAGGCAACCCTTTAAGCCTAATAAATCAGGATCCCTCCAAAACAGGCAAACATACTGATAATATGGGATGATTGAACAACAGAAGAATTTTTGCTTAATAAGAAAATTTATTTTGTGGTGGAAAGTGGGGACAAACTCAAGAAAGAGGATATTTTGGAACAGACAAGTGCAGACAACACAATTATTTTCCCAGACAGAGGAATTAAGGTTTTTCTATATTTCGTTGACATTGCACACAGAAGGGCATACACTTACACATACTGCACATATTCTTTAACACACAGGAGCTGCAAAATGAATATTACCCTGTCTGCAAACGATGATATCATAGCAAAAAGTCGGAAATACGCTGAGAGACACAACACATCACTTAATGAGCTCGTCCGGGACTTTTTGAAAAAAATCAGTGGGGAGGACAATGCCAGCAATAACGCGCAGGAATTCTGTAAGCTGGCCGTAAGCAAATCAGGTTGCTCCGAGCCAGGTTTTGTCTTTGACCGGGACGAAATACATGACCGGAGGCGGCAGCGATGAACAAGGTGTTTCTTGACAGCAATCTGATTGTGTATGCCAATGACCAGCGTGATCCGGAAAAGCAACAGAGATCACTCGAGATAATCAAGGAGTTGATGCTTGATGGACGTGGCGTTATTTCGTCTCAGGTTCTGCAGGAATATGCCAATACCGCTCTGCTCAAACTGCACCAGGAGCATTCAATTATCATTCGGCAACTTACTTTGCTAGAATCTTTCGAGGTTGTGCTTTTACAACCCCTTCTCATCCGCCGGGCAATAGAAATCAGAGCGGCATACAATATCAGCTTCTGGGATTCCTGTATTATAAGCGCTGCAGAGCATGCCGGATGTAATGCAATTTATTCTGAAGACCTCAACGCCGATCAGTATTATTCGGGGATCAAGCTGCACAATCCTTACGCCTGATTGAAGGGTAAAAATACAATCAACTGTCAAGTTTATCGTCTAGGAGGCTGTCCGAGAATGCCCTTTCTCCCCAACTCTTCGTTATTTTTAAAAAATAATGCTCGGAATATTAACTATATGCCTGTGCTTATTTTTTCAAAATGCCTCGATTTGAGAAGAAATGCCTATTCTCGGACAAGCTCCTAGGAGCCTGTCCCAAAAATCTTGACGGGTTTTTGGGCTGTTTATTTGTGATTTTTGTGGTTGGGGACGTTCGGTATTGTGGTAATTGGTTGAGTGCTTGCTGGGCGGCCAGGGAGATTTGCTCAAAGCAGGGATGTCGCCGAAGGCGACAACGAGGTTGACGGATCCTGTTTCTTCCGGATCACGTTATTTTAGCCCCTCATTATCCTTGCTCAGAAAGCGATTTCTTATCACCTTATCACCCATTAAGCCTGGCAGCAGAATGGGAAAAATAAAATAATGGCGAAGGGACTATTTTTTAAATTCAACGTTCGGCATCTCGCGCTGGGTGGCCAGTTCCAGGGCCAGATAATCCTGTTTAACAAAATCAAACTTTTTTGCGATCACTGAGGAAGGAAAAGATTCAACAAGGGTATTCAGCCTTCTGATATTGGAATTATAGCGATTTCTGGCCTGCTGGACATCCTGCTCTATTTCATCAAGACTTTCCTGCAGGTCAAGAAAATTCCCACTCGCTTTCAGTTCGGGATAGGCCTCTGCATAAGCCAGTAATCCACCGAGTGATTTTGAAATTTTGTTTTCCTGCTCTACACGCGAAGACTCTGAGCCACCACCT
>JAYEOK010000004.1:0-6565 GCA_034722915.1 Thermodesulfobacteriota bacterium
CACATCCTCACGTAGCCAGCTACGCTGCGGTTGTGAATATATAAAATCAACTGAACCTGTAGCACATTTACGACCGGAAAATGCCAATTTATTTTTTACCAAACCCTAAGGTTTGCTTTAAAAAACTGGCTTTGAGGAGAATGCTATCTGTTTTCCAGTACGTGGATGGAGGATGGAGAGAAAACTCGCATGTAAAAACATCCGGCCCCCTTCCTTGCCTCGACCGTATAAGGTGTCGCCCACAATGGGGACACCAAGTCCAAGCGGATGAGCTGCATGAACACGCAGCTGGTGGGTTCGTCCGGTTAATGGAGAAAAGAGAACTCGTGTTGTGTTTCCCTCCGCCTCTATTTTTCGCCAGCGGGTAATCCCTGTCTTTCCCTGTTCCGGATCATAGATCTGCAAGGGACGATTTGCCGGATCCAGCCTGAATGGCAGCTCAATCAGTCCTTCTTCGTTCTCAAGTAATCCATCCAACAGGGCAATATATTCTTTTTTTACCTGACGTTTTTCAAATTGTATTGAAAGCTTACGGTGGGTTTCTTTATTTCTGGCAAGAAGCATGATGCCCGAGGTGTACATGTCCAGGCGATGCACAGCCGGCTGTTTGATACAGTCGGGATAGAGAGCTTTAACCCGGTTGACAACACAATCCTGCTTGTCCGGGCCGCGGCCTGGAACAGCAAGGAGACCACCGGGTTTATTCACCACCAGAAAGTCCGGATCAATATGCAGAAAAGTCAGCTCCTGCATGTTGTTCCTTTTGCATCAAGTCCGCAGAGAAGAAAGCCAAGGATAGGACCACACTTATCTTTGCAGGCGGCATACAATTGGCCCTCATGTCGGGAGGCTGATTTATTCGTTCTGCCCCAATAGAATTCGGCTAATCCCAGAGGCTGCAAGCCAAGAATGGCGGCAAAGTTAAGAAGCTTTGGCGCGCAGCAGTCTCCGGTACCGGTGGGGATTCCTCTTCCCTCCGGAAAAAGATCAAAGAGGGAGCATTGTTTTCCTCTGAAATTATGCAGCTTGTAGAGGCTATGAATTTGTTTCATCAGTTGCCGGGAGAGGTTTTTTCTTTTTTTAAGAAGGCTTTCGCGGGTGCCTGGGCTGATGGTCACATTATCTGCTTCCCGGCCCAGGGCTTTGATCTGTTTTTCTATGGGATTATTGAGACAATAAAATTGTTGTACATCAAAGAGGGGCGGTGCCCAGCCTTTAACTTCCCATATGCCATTGTATTGCCCGGAAAAGGCTTTCAGGATTTGCTGGCTGCCATCTGACGCACGACAAACAAGGACACCAAACATCTTTCCCCGTGCATTGCCATAGAGATAATCTGTTTGCAGCTCTCTTGCGCTAAGGGGTGTATCACTGTCAAGGTTGATGTTTTTTTTGCTCTGTAATTGCTCCATGAGTTTTTGTGCCGCATATACGGCAGGTTCCCTGAGCAGGCTGTGGTCATAACCACAGAAATTGCAAAAAGCAGTCTGAGCCTCGGGCATGGTCTGCAGCATTACAGGAGTAGATGGCTTGTCTCTGTTCATGGAATCTGAATTCTGGTACCAACAGGAGCAAAACGAAATCTACTGCCGAATATCTGTGCAAGCTGGGCACCACGCTCAAGACCAGTGCAGTGAGCAGCTGCAAGACACTGAATATCAAAGGTGTGCAAGGCATCCACCGTGGCTGCAAATTGTTCATCACTGGCAAAACCGAGGTGTGTTCCCCCAATCACCGTGTGTATCGGACGATCTGGAAGCTGCTTTTGCACATGATTGAGTATGTTGATGATTCCGGCATGGGCACAGCCAAGGATAAGAATCAGTCCCTGCCTGCTGTCTATAATCAGGGTCTGGTCGTCTATATGGGGATCTTGCTGAAGTGTCCCGGTCTTGTCTGTACGAAGAAGCTGGGGATCCTGTTTTTCATAGGAGGTATTGCGGGGAATCTCACCACTTAAATAAATGCCCTCTTCAATGGCAGAGAAATCCTTGTTAAAACAAAAGTGTGCACCAAGGGATTCCAGAGAGTTTTTTGTATGACGAATTCCTATCTCTCTATCAGCACTTTTTTCACTGTGGCAGCAACGGTAGCCAAAGCCTTGCTCATGAATATAGACATCTGTTGCACCGGTCAGGGGCAGAACAAGAGGGAGCCCGGAACAGTGGTCATAATGGCCGTGACTGAGGACAATTTTGTCTACCCGGCTCAGGTTAAATTTCAACAAATCACAGTTGTTGATAATTCCTAATCCCTGTCCTGTGTCGAAAAGGATACGTACGGAAGGAGTTGTTATGCCAACTGCCCATCCGTGTTCTCCGATGAGCCCGGTTGGCCCGCCCACACTGTTCTCACAGAGAACTGTTATGTTGATATCTGTCTGTTGTAACATTCTGTTCCTCTTGCAATATGAACGTTATTCTTTCTTGCGGGAAAGAAGTTGGGATAATACCATTCCGGCCAGCATCAGGCCGCAACCAAAGAGCCCCCGTATTGGAATGATTTCTGCCAGAAATACGTATCCGCCGATAACAGCAAAAACAGATTCCAGACTGAGAATAATGGCAGCATGGCCGGGATGAGTCCGCTTCTGAGCCACTATCTGCAAGGTGTAGGCGATTCCCACGGAAAGTATTCCTGTGTAGAGGAGAGGGAACAGCGCAGCCTGAATTCCGGATAGTGTGATTATATCCCATTTAAGTGCTGCCAGCCAGCTGAAGACGGAGCAAAAGGAAAATTGATGGAGGGAGAGAAGTAATGGATCAAATTTTTGTGAAAACCAGGAAATTAATTGAACGTGGATGGCCCAGAACAGTGCACTGATAAGTACCAGTAAATCACCTTTTGAGATAATGAATTCATCGTTAACACTTAAGAAGTACATGCCGATTACAGCAAGCATGGAACCCATCCAGGTACCGCGACCTGTTTTTTGTTTCCAGGAAAGTCCAAGGATGGGTACGAGAATGACGTAGAGTCCGGTAATAAAGCCTGCTTTGCCCGCTGTTGTGTCGGCAATTCCTATTTGTTGAAAGGATGAACCGAAGAAAAGAGCCAGACCAAGGAAGAAGCCACCTGTAAGTCCGGGTAGGGAGAGGAGTGATGGGAGGATCTTTGTTTGTTTACGTCTGTTTAATACTATGATTGGCAAGAGGGATGCAGCACCTATTCCGAAACGAACAGCATTAAAGGTGAAGGGTGAAACATGTTCCATGCCCTGACGCTGGGCTACAAAGGAAAATCCCCAGATCATGGCTGTTATGAGAAGGAGCAGATTGGCCTGCCAGTTATTGCTTGTCTGCACTTGCACTGTATAGATTCCGCTATAGAGAATTGAAAGCACTAATCTACTCATTCCTTTTGAGATTGGCGATGAAAATATGAAATGTAAACGTGGATATTGAAGTATAATCTTTCTTTTCATAGGTGTCGAAAACTGGTATTGTCCATCTCTTAACCATATTTCAACATACTCTTTATTCACTATAGGCACTGATGAATTCATGAAACAGCTCTGGCGCATCCCCGATTTTCTCGACCTTGAATATTTTTTCATTCAGGATAAACAACTGGAAGAAGAAAAGGGGGCAGCTGTGCTACGGGACAGGGATCGTAATTTCTACCTGAATGACATTGCACAGGAGTTTGAAGCCACTGGCTCTGACCGTGAATGGTTAATCCACCGCTGGCTGCAGGGACGTCGAAGCGGAGAAAATAAAAAATCTCAGGATGGACAGGCCTTGTTGCCCGGCCGGATGTGGTATGAGTTGTATGGCCTTTTCTGGTCTGTTTTTTCTTTTCTGGCCATGGCAACAGGAGCAGGACTCGCCTATTCTTTCCTCACCTATTCCGGTAAGCAACCGGTGAATGTCTCGCTTTTTTTTCTTGTTTTTGTGGGTTTCCAGGTCCTGTTTCTTGTCGCTCTTTTCTTGGCCTGGAGTTATCGTAAAATACGTGGCCTTGACCTGCGTTCTTCTCTTCTTCTTGCTCTTGTGAATAAAGGATTGAACAGTTTTCTTTTTAAGATCAGAAAATATGGCCTTGATAGCATGGGTGGCATGCGGAGGTCACAATTTGCAGCCGCCCTGGCAGCTGTTCGCGCTCGTGGAAAAGGATATGGGGCGCTTTCTTTCTGGCCTCTTTTTCTCCTTTTCCAGCTGTTTGGTATTGCGTTTAACTTTGGAGTGCTTGGAGCGGTTCTTGTTAAAGTGGCAAGTTCGGATCTGGCATTTGGCTGGCAGTCCACCATTCAACTTTCTTCACAGTTTGTTGCAAAGATAGTGCAATGGCTGGCTTTACCCTGGGGCTGGTTGCTGGGCAGTACAAGTTATCCCAGCCTGGAACAGATAGAGGGAAGTCGAATGATTCTGAAAGATGGTTTTTATCATCTGGCAAGTGGGGATCTTGTTTCCTGGTGGCCTTTTCTCTGTCTGGCGATTTGTTGCTATTGTCTTCTGCCTCGAATATTTCTGTTTGTGGCCGGTTTTTTTGCACGTAACCGGGCCCTTGCCCGTATCTCTTTTAATCGTGCTGACCATAATCGCTTGTTGCATCGACTTCTTACGCCACGGCTGGAGACAAGCATACGGAAAGAGGTTGCGGATGAGCCAGCCGTAGAGTCAGTGATAGAAAGAGTAGAGCCTTATCATCCTCAACTGGAAAGCTCAGTCTTTGGGGAAGAAGAGGTGGTGGAAAAAATCCTTCCCCCAAAAGACACCACTGCAGTAAATGGAAATCTGCTGGCACTGATCCCTGATGAACTCTTTGATGACTGTGATTCTGTAGAACTTGGGCAGCTCTGTCACAAGGCTTTTGGCTACACAGTTGGCAGGAGTGTACGAATTAATGAAGAATACAACGGTAACAGTACGATTATCAGGCATCTGCAACAGGATGATGAAGAGGTTTGCCCCCCCCTGCTTATTTTGCAGGAGGCCTGGCAGCCTCCCATCCAGGAGATGTTGAGATTTTTACGGGAATTACGCTCACATTGTAATGATGAAACACATATCATTGTGGCGCTTGTTGGCAAGCCGAAGCCGGATACGCTCTTTACCCGGGTTGCAGAGAATGATCTGAAAATCTGGCAGCAGAAGATGGCTACACTTATTGATCCCTGTTTACAACTAAGTCCTCTGGTAGATGCATGATGAAAGAACTGAAAATTCCTGAATTTGCAGTGGTTGGCCATCCTAACGAAGGTAAATCTTCTGTACTTTCCACATTGGCAGAAGATGATTCTGTTCGCATCAGCCCAATGCCGGGGGAAACCAGAGAGTGCCAGACTTTTCCTGTTACCATCGATGGTCAGGAAATAATACGTTTTATCGATACTCCCGGCTTTCAAAATCCACGAAAAACCTTGCAATGGATGCAGAACTACACGGGCAGAGACGAGACCCTGATCCGTGATTTTATTGATGCCCATAAAGACGATCCCGATTTTCGTGATGACTGTCGTCTGCTTCAACCCCTGCTTCGAGGGGCTGGTATTATTTTTGTAGTGGACGGTTCAAGGCCACTGCGCAATATGGATAAAGCAGAGATGGAGATTCTGCGGCTCACCGGATGTCCGCGCATGGCCATCATTAATTGCAAGGAGAAAGAAACGTCCTGGCTTGAGAAATGGCAGTCTGAATTCAGAAAGCATTTCAATTCGATACGTCTTTTTAATTCCTGTCAGGCAACGTATAAAGAGCGCATAGAACTTCTTGAGAGTTTGAAAAGTATAGATCAGGATTTGCAGCCTGTGCTGGATAAGGTCGTCACCGCCTTTGAACAGGACTGGCAGGAACGTAATAATCAGGTAGTAGACCTGTTACTTGATTTTTTGAAGGAGGGGCTGGGGTACAGTCATTCCGTTCCAGTTAAAGCCGGTGCTGATGAAGACATACTGAAGAGCAAACTGCATGGAAAATACGAAAAATTTCTTCGCACGCGGGAAAAGAGATGCCAGGAACAGATACGGGCCCTGTATAAGCACAATATTTTTAATTTGGCATTGCCGCCTCAATCAATTCTGCAGGAAGACCTGTTTTCTGAGACAACATGGGAGTTCCTGGGGTTGAATTCTTCCCAGCTCATTATGGCAGGGGCTTTGAGTGGGGCAGCTGTGGGTGCAGGTGCTGATCTGGCTGTAGGCGGCCTCTCCGTTGGTCTTTGTGCAGTTCTTGGCGGGATTGTGGGTGCTGCCGGGACAGCGCTCAAGGGTCAGGAGTTCCTGTCTGGAACACGCCTTCTTGGTATGCGTGTTGATGAGCAACTGCTGCGGGTAGGGCCAGTGAAGAATATTCAGCTTCTTTTTGTGCTCCTTGATCGCCAGTTTCTTTTCTATAATCATATCATCAATTGGGCGCATGGTCGTAGAGATTACGACACGCAAGTATCAAATACGGAAAATATTCCTGCCAGAGCTGGCTATACTACAGACTGGAACAGGAAGGATCGCGTGATCTGTGATCGTTTTTTTCTATCTCTGCAGGATACTGACAAATTGAATGAAAGAGATGTCCGTGCAGATTTTTCCGGCCTGCTTCATAGAACTCTACGGGAAATTTCTTTGGAA
>JAYEOK010000005.1:0-22975 GCA_034722915.1 Thermodesulfobacteriota bacterium
TGATGTCCTGATGTTGAGCACCATCAGCTGTTCCTGACAGTGCAATCTGAGCAGCTGTATTGCTATGTTTCAGGGTGAACTCATTGACAGTCAGGAGCAATGTTTCAAGATTTACCTGCAGGTCAAGGTTTGCGTCACAGTTGACCTCAGCAGCAGTGGCATCACGCATGCTGAGAACAGCAGTCAGGAAGGCTTGCTGCAGGTTTCCATTGGTCTGGAATGTCCCTTGTATGACTCCGGGAACCTCGGGGTTGAATGTGGCCGGGTGCAGTTTCTCCAGAGCCAGGTCTCCCTGCCAGGTCAGTGCATTGATTACCTGCTGTATAGTAATGTTGAGTTCTGCACTGATGTCACCGTTTAAGCTCTCCGTCACCACAAGTTTTTGTAAATCACCCTCAATCCTGCCAGACATTTGCAAAGAGGGGAGATCCGGATCCAGAGTTTTTAGTTCTGTAATCAACTGCAGTGGGTAATGATCAATCGGGTTTACTTGTCCTTTGGCCAGCAGGCTGGCTTCCGGCATAATCACTTCCAATTCCTGGATCTCTATACCATTTTTGTTCCAGGTGAGAGCAAGACCAGCGTTGTGAACAGTCAGTGGTTCAGCATCAGGAGCAGATAGAAAAATAAAGTTATTTATTCCCAGTTTCTCAATGGTGATTGTGATGGGGAGAGTTAAGTCAGGCAGGGACAGCGATTCTTTCTTCTCAGGTTCGGATTCCAGGGATTGAGGAACTGCAGTATAGAAAATGTCTTCTGCTGTAAACTCCAGAATATGGAGATGCAAACGCAGCAAATCTGTGGTTTTCCAGTCAAGCACCAGGCGTCCAATCTCCACCTTGCCAACAGGACTGTCAAATGTAATGCTGGTCAGTTCAAGACGGTCAAGCACCTTTCCTTTTGTTGTACCGAAATGTAACCTGCCATCAAGCTGATTTTCTGCTTGCGATATAAGAAAATTTGTTCCGCTTTCGGTACCGAATAAATAAAAGCCGACAAGAAAGAGAAGCAATACAAGGGTGAATAAGCTCGCCAGTATGCGTATCAGCCATTTTTTCACAGAGTTGCTCCAAAGCCAATATGAACTCTCCAGTCATCCAGTTCAGGTTGCTCACTAACCGGCCATGCAATATCTACCCTAAGAGAACCAAAAGGGGCAAGCCAGCGAAATCCGGTTCCGGCACCGACATATGTTTTATCAAGGTTGTCATTGTAGGCATTTCCTGCATCTATAAAGCCTGCCACGACCCATGATTTTTTCACCCTATGGTCATATTCAAAACTGCAGGTCATTATATTTTTTCCACCAACAACATCTCCAGTTGTATTTTCAGGCCCTAATGATTCATACTCATAGCCACGAATTGAATTGTCACCACCTGCAAAGAATCTGAGAGAGGCAGGGTAAATGTCAAAATCATTAACCCAGGCGGCACCAATCTCCAAACGTGTATCAATACGTCCGTTTTTACCAAGGCCTCTCAGATATCTCCCCTTCAGGTGTATACGGGTATAACTGGTATCAGACAACAATGCTTTCGCAGCACCACGAAGATCGGCGAACAGATAACGTCCTTTTTGTGGAAACATATTTTTTTCAATTTTAGAAAAACGCGCTGTGCCACCTATGGTGAGGAGGCCTGTGGTTGTTTTAGGGCTTCCTTCAATACTAAATTTTTCAGTGGAAGCAAGTATGAAACCTTTGTAAAAAAGGGTGTCTGCGAGATTTCTCCTCACAAAAGCTGTTTCCAGTTCAAAGGTGCTGCTTTGAGTGCTTGGTGTTACCTCATATTCATATTCGGCAGACGATACCCATCTATCAGTAAGAGGTTGTAGTACTGGGATACTGTATTCTCCTCTCAGGATACCTTCTTCTTGAGACAACTTCAGGTATACATCTGAATGATGACCATGGCGATTTATCAAACGATTGCTCCAACGTGCTGAACCTCGGACACCAACATCTGTCTCATACCCAAGTCCAAACATGAATTTGTGGGGCGCAATCGGTTTTATCAGGACATCCAGTGGTAACTGTTGATTGACAGCCTCGTCAAACAATGGGTCTACGGTCACCTCCTGTGCATAATTGCTCGTTAGCAGGTTCTGTTGAAACCCCAGCAATGATTCATGTGAATAGGGTGCTCCTTTTTTGATTGTGACATAATGCTGCAAAAGTTCCGGGTCAAGAAAATTCTGTCTGAATCTGACATCTCCAAAATAGTAGAGTGGTCCGGTATCCATGTGGAGCGTAAGCTCTGCATTGTTTTTTTCAAGATCGACCAACCATGTGTTTTCTGTGAATCTTGCTTTTGGGTAGCCAGTGGAAAGGGCGAGATTCATGAATTTATTTTTTGCTGATTCATACTCTGAATGGTTCAGTGTATTGCCTGCTTTTTGATGGTAATCCTGTATACTCTGCTGGAAAATAGGATTGTCAGCACCTTCTCCACTCCATTGGACATCCCGTTTAGTGATGTTGACTGGCTTTCCTTTGTGAATCTTGTAACTGGCAAGCCATCCCTTTTTTGTTTCAGTGAGTTGGGATTGTATGTCAGGCAGATAGTAGCCATAGGGTTGAAGGGCTTCACGGATCTCTTGCGGAGCCTGCTCATGCAGGCGTTTAATCCAGCGTGTGGTAAGTTCTTCATCCTTCTTCATTTTTTCGATATCAAGAAAATGGAGTACGTTTTTCTTTAGTGTGTCATTGAGGCCGGTAACTTTGACTTCTAGGGGAATCCTTGCCATGGCAGGGGAAGTCAGCAGAAAAAGAAGAAAAAAGATGCTTGCCCTCCCGGCGTAGAGGAGACACCGACGAACAGGGGGATGGTTTTTTGAGAGGGGACGAATAGGCATCATTTTATGTACCGCTGGAATGGCAGAAAAGCAATGTTCAGATAAAATTTCTGTAAATATTCGGCTTGCACCTGAAAACAGCCAAAATCACTGAATTGTAAATGTTTGGATAGTGCCTCAGGTTCGTTCAATCCGGTTTAAGTCATGAGCTTTTTTTACTTTTGGCCGATTCAGTCTTGCAGCAGAATTGTACAACCGGCTGTCATCATTACTCCGCCAGCAGATCTGTTAATTGCTTGAAGGGTCTTTTTACTTTTGAATATCTGTCCGGCGTGTGAAGCTGTCCAGGCATAGAAGAGAAGTACACTGGCCAGTACTGTTGTTACTACCATGCTGATTACCAGAACATCAAGCTGGGTGAGGCTTCTAAGATCTACAAAAGTGGGAAGAAAACCGAGGTAGAAAAAAATGACTTTGGGGTTTGCAAGGGTAATGACCAGGCCACTCATAAAATTTTTCCCCAAGGACAGCTCCTGTACTCCCTGAACAGAAGGTGCTTCAGGAGTTGAACACCAGATTTTAAATCCCAGCCAGATCAGGTAGAGGCCGCCAGCGTATTTGACAAAGGTGAAGAAACTGCCCAGAATATCGGCCATGGAGGCAAGTCCATAGATGGCCAGAAGGAGAAAGATCAGATCACCAACAACTATACCCAGCACAAGAACAGCAGCATGGGAAAAGCCACTGGCCAGAGCCCTTGCCACTGTTGCAAATACTCCCGGACCCGGGGATGCTGCCAGAAGAAACATGGCAGCAGCAAATGCGAGAAGTGTGGGGATTGTCATTTTATCAGCTTGTTATCTGGCCTTGGCCATGGCACGTTTGAAAGCCTCAGCAGAGCCGGCAATAATAGAGTCATCAACGCAGAAGGCCAGACGGAAATATCCTGGTGCTCCGAACCCTCGTCCGGGGACAGCCAGGATTTTTTCTTTCTGGAGGATAGCACAAAATTTCACATCATCTTCAATGGGGGCTTTGGGAAAGAGATAAAAAGCACCCTTGGGCGGGATGAAATCAAAACCGGCATCGCTTAGAATGCTACAGAAGGTTTCACGTCTGGCGGCATAGATTGAATTGTCAACACTTGCATCCTGCAGTTCAGCAACAACTCGTTGCATGAGAGCCGGAGCATTCACAAAGCCAAGGATACGGTTGGCAAGGGTCATGGCATCAAGCAAAGCACCCTTGTCTGTGATTTCAGGGTGAACAGCCAGATAACCAATTCGCTCACCCGGCAGGGAAAGATCTTTGGAGTAGGAGGAAAGGACAATGGAATTGTTGGTGGCTTGCAAAACGCTGCCCACAACATTGTCGTCAAAAATGATTTTGCGGTAAGGTTCATCAGCCAACAGGTAAATTGTGGTTTTAAGTTCAGCCCCTTTTTTGTCCAGTAGCGCTCCAAGCTCATTGAGTGATTCCTGGGAATAGATCTGGCCGGTGGGGTTATTGGGAGAGTTAGTGATTATTGCTTTAGTTTTGTCTGTGATGGCTTCTTCAATTGCTGCTATATCAAGATTAAACTCCGCATCTGTCTGTACAATTTTGCTGACCCCTCCGTGGTTGTCCACATAAAAATTGTATTCTACAAAATAAGGTGCAAGAAGGATCACCTCGTCACCCGGATCAAGCAGAGATTTCATTACCACGTTCAGGGCTCCTGCAGCACCGCAGGTCATGAGCATGTCGCCATGAAAAACTTCAACACCCTGTTCCTTAGACATCTTCCCTGCCAATGCTTCGCGCACCCATGGGTAGCCCCCGTTTGGCATATAGGCGTGCATGCCCGGAGTTTCGTTGTTCACAATTTCCTGAATAACTTTATTATACTTTGGTGGTGGTGGCACATCCGGGTTGCCGAGGCTGAAATCAAAAACATTTTCAGCTCCGTACTGAGCCTTCATTTTAGCCCCTTCTTCGAACATTTTGCGAATCCAGGAAGATTTTTCAGAAAAATTGCGCATTTTGGTTGAGATCGTCATTATAGTCTATTCCTATTCTAGTTATTTTTTCTTGAAGAAATCATATGCCGCGTTGATCTCTTTCATTTTCTCTTCCGCCACAACTCGAAATTCTTCACCAAGATGTCGTACCTTATCCGGATGGTATTTCATGCTGAGTTTGCGGTAAGCCCTTTTGATGGTCTCCTTGTCAGCACCCGGCTCCAGCCCAAGTACTGCATAAGCCTGGTTAGCTGCCCCTTGAGGGCTGGCTGTCTGCTGTTGACTTCCATACTTATATTTTGCTTCAATGGTGCGTTTGTCATACTCCTTGATCTGTAAATAGTCGGCAATGTCGCGGGCCATTTTCAGCTCTGCATCTGAAACCCGGCTTTTAGTATATAGAACCTGATAGATCAGTTCCAGTAAGATGAGCCGTGGTTCATAAGCAAAGGTATTTCGAAACTCCTCCAGCAGGGTCTCCATGGGGCCTGTAGAAGAAACAGCTTCTTTGATCAATTCTTTGACCCAGTACATTTTAGTCTGGTCATAACGCAGATTTTGCTGAAAAAAGCGCTGAATAGTAGAGATTTCTTCCTTGCTGACAACACCATCAATTTTGGCAATATTGATCAGGATTTGAACCAGCAGCCACACAAATCGATTATGGCTTTCTGTCTGGGAGGCTTCATAGGTGGAGACTTTATGTCGAATCCAGTAGCTGAAACCCCAGAAGAGCCCCGTGAAGATCAGAATGCCTGCAAGGCCAATATAGATGAGCGTACCGAGGAAATTGAAAAGGCCGGAAAAACCACCGGTAAGCAGGCTGAAAAGAAGAAGAAGGAGGAGGCAGCCACCACATCCGGGTTGCTGTTGTCGTTGATATTGCATTGTCTTTTAGGTTTTTTGAAATTCTTTGTTTTTATTGCTGATAATTTCGTAAAAGTTTATTTTTTTTGATGATAGCTGCTTTCGCCAAAGAGCGCGTCAATGAATTCATCCGGATCAAAGTCACGGAGATCATCTATCTGTTCCCCAATTCCGATGAAGCGGATGGGGATTGCGAGTTCGCGGCAGATACTGGCAACAATTCCGCCTTTGGCAGTTCCGTCAAGTTTTGTCAGGGCAAGGCCGGTAATGGTCACAGCATTGTTAAATTCTTTTGCCTGGGAAACCGCATTCTGGCCGGTGGTGGCATCGAGTACCAGTAGAATTTCGTGGGGGGCATTTTTCAGTCTTTTGCCCATGACCCGCTTGATCTTTTTCAGCTCTTCCATGAGATTAACCTGAGTGTGGAGCCTTCCAGCCGTATCCACAATCACCACGTCATAGCCATCAGTAACAGCTTTATCCATGGCATCAAAGGCAACGGCCGAAGGATCAGCACCTTCATGCTGGGAAACGACTTCGACGTCATTACGCTCGCCCCATATTTTTAGCTGGGCAACGGCCGCGGCACGGAAAGTGTCTGCTGCAACCAGCAGTACGGATTGACCTGAGCGTTTGAATTTTTTGGTGATTTTACCTATTGTCGTGGTTTTGCCCACTCCGTTGACTCCAACAACCATGATAACAAAGGGGCCGGAGTCAGGCATGACCAGTTCGGCAGGTTTGTCAGACTCCATAATAAAGGAGCGTAGTTTTTCTTTGAGCACTGTTTTTAACTGGGCAGGATCAGAAAGCGAATCACGTTTTACCCGTTTTCTGGCGTCATCAAGGATTTCGATGGTGGTGCTGATACCAAGATCTGCAGTGATCAGGATCTCTTCCAGTTCGTCAAAGAGATCCGCGTCGATTTCTTTTTTCCCGAGAAAGAGGGTATCCATGCGGTAGACTAACGATTCTTTGGTCTTTGTCAGCCCTGTGGAGAGTCTTTGAAACATGGAGCCGATTCCGGATGTTTCGGATTCTGTAGTTTTTAATTCGGGCTCAGTTTTTTCCTCTTGAAGTACTTCCGGCTCTTCAATAACAGCCTCTTCAAAAGGAACAGGAGGTTTGGGGGCCTGTTCCAGAGGCACATGGATTTTTTCTTCAACCGTTGAATGAAGGTTTTGTTCTTCAGTTGGCGTAGCAGTGTCTTCTGTTTTGGGAAATTTTTTCTTAAACCAACCTAACATATATTTACATTCCTTATTCTGATGGACTAGTCCCGGCAAATGGGAAAAAAGCCAGGACTCCGTTCAGTATCCCCCTGAGAGGTGTAAGTACTTTCACCCAATTCTTTTCAAAAAAATGCGAAAAGAATTTATAAGGTACTAACACCGGTAAACGGTAAGTGAGGCCGGCACTCATTTCAGTACCCCCTCGAGGGGTGTAAGTGCCTTGTTGGTATATCCAACTTGCTAATGTTAAACGAACTTTTCATTTTCTTGTTTTTTATGACAGCTTTTGAGGAGTAAGGCACTAAAAAACTAAGAATCTGAGAAAGAAAACTTTCCATATTACGGCCAGATCAACAAGAAAGCAATAAAAACAGACAGAGTCTGTAAGACTGCTCCCTATGAATAGATTGAAGCAATGAAAAACAGGGGTAAAAACATTTGCTTTTCCAGGGAACAGCATTACTGTATGCCATGGTTATGATCCTGTTTAAGGAAATCATTGCTTTTTGCTGGCCGATGAAGAGTTTTTACATAACCATCCAAGCAATACGTGTTTACCCTTAAGGGGTATAATTATAAGATTATTCTTATTATTTTTATATATTGTAACAAACAGGAGGACGTTATGTCTAGTTCATGTGATTCAAGCAGTACCTGCTCAAGCGCAAGCAGTTCTTGTGGCAGTCAGGAGTCTCAACAAGCCCAAATGGCACAGCAGGATACAGCCATTACCCGATCTCTCGGCAAGATTAAAAATAAAATTCTGGTGATGAGTGGAAAGGGCGGAGTAGGGAAATCTACAGTTTCTGTCAATCTGGCTCTTGCCCTGGCCGCAAAAGGCCACAAAGTTGGCCTTATGGATGTTGACCTGCACGGGCCTGACGTTATCCGTATGCTGAATTTGAAAGGAAACCTTGAGGCACCCAAGAATCCTAATGATCTTGTGGCGCCTCTGCAATACAATGATAATTTGAAAGTGGTTTCGCTCGAATATATGATGAAAGATCGGGACGAGGCAATTATCTGGCGTGGTCCTCTTAAAATTCAAGCCATTCGTCAGTTTGTTGCTGATATGGATTGGGGTGAACTTGATTATCTGATCGTTGATGCTCCTCCAGGCACCGGTGATGAACCACTGTCTGTTGCTCAGACCATACCTCTTGTTAAGGCTATCGTTGTTACCACTCCCCAGAAAGTTGCTCTTGCTGATGTACGTAAGTCTTTGAACTTCTGTAAGACTGTGGAAGTGGAAGTTGTGGGTATTGTGGAGAATATGTCCGGTTTTGTTTGTCCCGAATGTAATGCAACAGTGGATATTTTTAAAACCGGTGGTGGTGAAGAGCTGGCTCGCGAATTTGATCTGCCTTTCCTGGGCGCAGTGCCCATGGATCCAAAGGTTGTAATTGCCGGTGATGATGGCGTGCCGTATCTTTCTTCAGATGCCAGGAGCCCTGCAACAGAGGCATTTTCAAAAGTTGTTGATGCGGTTGAGTTGCGTTTGCCGCCAGTGGCAGCACCTACTACGCTGAATATGGCATCTGCTGGTTCCAGTTCAGAGTGCGGTTGTGGTGGTTCCTGTAATACAGACACCTGCGATTGTTGATAGAGCATCCCAACTGACACATTATACCGCTCCTGCGGTGTAATGTGTCAGGAAGCGTTCTGCGCTGCCTGTTCTGATGCAGAGAGCATCGAATTTTTTACAGTTCCGAGGCTGCTGGTGATTCTTTTCCTTTAGCCTCCAACCTATAATCGTATACTTTCCTTAATTCCATGTTTCTTAAACAAATTACCGTTGGATCTATGGGAGTCTGCTGCTATATTGTCGGCTGCTCCAAAACCTCCCTCTGCGCAGTGATTGATCCTGGTGGGGATGAGGACACGATTTTAAAAGAAGTAAAGGATTCCGGCCTGACCATTGATTCTATCATTGCAACTCATGGTCACCCTGATCATGTTTGCGGCAATAGAATAATCAAAGAGGCCAGCGGTGCAGAAATTATCATGCACGAAGCAGACGCAGAATTCTTTGCCCGCCCGGAAGTTCAAGACTATTTTTCCATGCTTGGTCTTGAGGCTTCACCTCCAGTAGACCGAACCGTAAAACATGGCGATGTGATTAGTGTAGGAGAAGAAAAACTGCAGGTGATCCACACCCCGGGACATACTCCTGGTGGTATCTGTCTTTACTGTGCTCCTGATCTTATAACCGGGGATTCCCTTTTTGTCGGTGGTATCGGCAGAACAGATTTTCCTGGTGGCTCCCACAATGAATTGATTACTGCCATAAAGGAAAGACTGCTTGTGTTGCCTCCTGAAACAGTCGTCTGGCCAGGACATGGCTATGGTGGAAGTCGTTCTACCATTGAAGAAGAGGCACGTTCCAACCCCTATCTTGATTAATTTTCCTTTGATTACCCTTTATGCGTGAAATTGTTCTAGGCACTGCAGGCCATGTGGATCATGGGAAGACCAGCTTTATTCGGGCGCTTACCGGTATTGAAACCGATCGCCTGAAAGAAGAAAAGAAGCGTGGAATCACCATTGAGCTGGGTTTTGCCTATCTTGATCTCCCCTGTGGTCATCGCTTAGGTATTGTTGATGTGCCGGGGCATGAGAAATTTGTCAAGAATATGGTGGCTGGTGTCACTGGAATGGATCTTGTCGCTTTTATCATTGCTGCTGACGAAGGTATTATGCCCCAGACTGAGGAGCATTTTGAAATCTGTCGTCTGCTTGGTGTGAAGCAGGGAATCATTGTTATCACCAAGAAGGATATGGTTGATGAAGAGTGGCTTGAGATGGTCACTGAAGAGGTTCGTGATTATTGCGAGGGCAGTTTCCTTGAAAAGGCGCCCCTTGTTCATGTCTCCTCCATCAGCGGTGATGGCATTGATGAAGTTCGTAATCTTCTTGATTCATTTGTGTCTGTTCAACAGTTCAAGGAAGTTTATGGACCTTTTCGCCTTCCTGTAGATCGTATTTTTGCTATGAAGGGTTTTGGCTCTGTGATTACCGGTACTTCCATGTCCGGACGAATTGGAATCGGTGATGAGCTTTGTTTTTATCCCACAGACATGATTGCTAAAGTGCGTGGAATTCAGGTGCATTCCAGCGATGTCGAGACCGTGGAAGCAGGGCATCGAACTGCTATAAACCTCCAGGGAGTTGACACTGCTGCTGTGTCTCGTGGAATGGTTGCCGCAACTCCCGGCAGTCTTTTACCTGGGTATATGTTGGATTGTGATTTGCTTTATCTTGCAACTAACAAGAAAGCCTTAAAACACAGGGCTCGGGTTCGGGTTCATCTTGGTACGGCTGAGATAATGGGCAGAATCTCTCTGCTTGATCGTGATCTCTTACAACCAGGGGAAAGAGCAGGCGTGCAACTTCTTCTTGAAGAAGCAATTGCTGTCTGGCCAGGGGATCGTTATGTCATACGTTCCTATTCCCCGGTGGCCACCATTGGTGGCGGGGAAATACTTGGAAATATGCCTCCCCGCAAACGTAAACGAATGACAGAACATGATCGCCGGGACAATGAAAAAACTTTTCAGGTTCTTTTTGATGATAATATAGAAGAAAAAATTCTATTGTTTTTGCGGGAACGGGGAACTGCTGGCCTCACTTTTGACGAACTGGCAGTACGTCTGGGAACATTTGGCAAGCAGCTGAAAAAAATTATCACAGCACCACTTTCATCCAGAAAAATTGTTGTAGTGGACTCGACAACCCAACGCTACCTTAACAAGAGTGTAAGCGATGAAGTTGAACAATCTTTGCTTGCAAATCTTGAAAACTTTCACAAGAAAAATCCATTACAGATTGGCCTGTCAAAGGAAGGACTTCGTTCCGGTTTAGGCAGGGATGTGGATCAGAAAGTTTTTCATTTCTGTCTTTCGGAACTGCAGAAAAAAGGGCTGGTTGTCCAGGAGGATTCTGCAGTGCGATTGGCCTCCCACCAGGTGGCTCTTCAGGCTGATGAGAAGAAACTGCAGAAAGATCTTGAAGCCTGGTACCGTGAAAAGGGATTGAGGACTCCTACCATGCGTGAGAGTATGGATAATTTCAGTGATTACCCTGAGTCTTTGGTGAAAGAAGTTTTTGCCCTTCTGTTAAGAGAAGAGACATTGGTGAAGGTGAGTGAGAGCCTCTATTACGATGCAGGCGTTATTGCTGGATTAAAGGATAAAGTCACGGCTTTTATTGAAAAAGAGGGTGATATCGATGCTCCAAGATTTAAGAATCTGACAGGATTGACCCGCAAATTTTCCATCCCGCTTCTTGAATATTTTGACCGTGTTAAGGTGACTATTCGGGTCGGTGATATTCGTATACTTAGAAAAAAAAGATAAATCAGTTCGATCCAATAATGCTATTGCAGCAGATCGTGCAACACGATTTTAAAATGTTCAAGATCCACAGGCAGGATATCTATTTCCACCTGGGTCAGATCATAGAATTCCATAATCTGCTTATCGCTTAGCGGTTCTACTCCAGTATCCAGAATCAAAATTTTATCATACCAGCCAAGACTTAAACGGGCGTCTGTCACTGACCAATGTCCGTCTTGAATTGATTGGTTGATCATTTTGATCCAGGCGGGAGTCATGAGCGATGTACGATTCTTCTGAAGCTTTTCTGCGAGTTCATTGCCAATGAGCATGTCAATACAGTTTTTGGCTTCCGGAATTTTCCCACCACATTCTTTTACCACCTCTTTGATATCTCTGTTGCTTTTGCAGTGTCTGCCCACAAGAAAGCGGATTTTTTCACAAACAGTTGATGTCTTTTTTATACCTTCCTGCAACTGTTCGTCCATCTTCAAGGGATCATTGTGGATGGTGTAATGCATGTAATTGATATGGGGAGTGAGGTGTAACTCTTCAAGTACATACTCCAGTTCCCTGCGAAAAATCGGGCAGGCAATAAGGCAGATATCCGTAGCTCCTGACGGGTGCTTTGCTGGATGGAGGGGTGGGGACAACATGTTTTCAGGGGTTGATGGGAGATGATAGCTCAGGGAAGTCGGATCTGTTTCTCCTTGTCCAGCTTCGGGTTTTTCTTATACAGCAGGATGGTTTTGCCAATGATCTGCACGAGACTGCTTTCACTGCCTGTTGACAGCACGTCAGCGGTTTCCTGTCTGGAGGCCGGGCTGCTTTTACCAACTTTGATTTTGATCAGTTCATGACGACTCAGTTCAAGAGCTGTGGCAGTAATGATTTTCTCACTGAGACCATCTTTTCCGACAGCCACAACAGGACTGAGGATGTGTCCTAATCCTTTGAGGAATTTTTTTTGTTTGGAATTCAGTTCTGGTCCGGCTTTTTTTTCTTTTGTTTGCGTGTCTGTCATCTGTCTGTGTGCTGAGCCCAAAGGGTCAGCTAATTAAATTTTTAATTATTTCATAGCCGCCGATATAGGTTCCTATGGAGGAGCCAAGGCCTGTAAAAAGAAAGACAAGGAATACGCGCAGGAGTTTGTTTGTCCACCATCCTTTTATCGTACCCATGTCATCACTAACGGTTTCAAATTCTTTGACCACTGGCGGTGTCCTCAGAACCTGGATAAATGCCGCCACGTATCCGGCACCAATTACCGGAGTCAAGCTGGTTACAGGAGCTGCAGCAAATGCTCCTATGACCGTGAGAGGATTGGCAAAGGCAAGGATTCCACCAATGGCCGAAGGGATTCCGTTGGCAAGTATCCAATAGAGAAGGTTTGCCCCGGCATCAGCCATACCTTTTTGAAAACCGATGGTCACCAGAGAACCGATGATCAGCACGGGGATGGACCAGCCAAGAGTTTTCCATATTTGGGAAACAGGTGGAATAGTGGTGATTTCATCAAGTTCTGCGCTACGATCGTCCTTGAAAACTGTTTTTATGCCCTCCACATGGCCAGCCCCCACAACAGCGACCAGTCGTTTTCCGCTGGCTTCTTTTATCATTTCAGAAAGGTAAATATCTCTTTCATCAATGAGGACTTTTTTTACATCAGGGAGCGCAGTTCCCATTTCGTCCATTAGATCGGAAAGAATATCTTTTTGCTTCATTTCTGCAAGTTTTTCCTCGCTGATTTCAGTTGAATCAAAGAGAGAGGCAAAAAGGGTAACGAGCAGGTAGCCTTTTTTGAAAAAGGATGTGGATTTCCAGGCGCGACGCAGGGTTATGCGAACATCCCGATCACATAGCGCAATGGGGATATCCATTGATATTGCCATATTGGCAGCACTCAATAATTCAGCACCGGGCTTGACACCAAGTTGACCACCCAGTTTTTTCTGGTAAGAGGCCATGAGAATATTGATAATTAATGTGGAAAGTTGTTTATCCTTGATGATCTGTTTAAGATCAAGGGATTGCCATTTCTTTCTTTGGGTTAAGGCTTGATAACGTTTTTCGTCAAGCTCTATGCAGACACAATCCGGGTTTTCCTGTGAGATAACTTTTTCAACCAGCTCAACAGAATCCTGAGAAATATGAGCTGTGCCAATGAGAATAACGGTCTTCTCACCATGGATGATAGTATGAACATCTGAGGGATAGTCAGATGCTGGGAACGATTGATTTGGCATAGTGATGTAAAAGAAAGAAGAACAGGTAGAGTTTTAGTGCCTTACTCCTGAAAAGCTGTAATAAAAAACAAGAAAACTTGAGAGTATTTTAAAATGAATAAGTTACTTGGTACAACCAAGGCACTTACACCCCTCGAGGGGGTACTGAAATGAGTGCCGGCCTTACTTACCGTTTACCGGTGTTAGAGGTGTTCTGTTTTAAGGGCTCATTCAAAAATAAGTTCGTAATTATGAGGTTATTGTTGAATGCGCCCTATGCAGTGGAGATCTATTTTTTAACATCACTTATTTAGTGCCTGAACGAAAACCATTGATGGCCAAAAATAAATTCGAAATCCGAAGCACGAAATACGAAACAGGTAAGCACCCTAAAGAGACAGGGTATAAACTTCGGCTCCGAAATTCAAAACAAAAAACATAAAAAACAACAAACAACTGCCAAAACAGTATGATGGAAGATTGTTTTTGTCATTTTAAATTTGTCAGTTTTTCTTTTATTGTTTCGAATTTAGATATTCGAATTTTCTCTGAATAGGACTTTTCGTTCAGGTACTATTTACTCTGAAGGGAGATCGTTTGCAAGGAAGCATTACGTGTTTGGGTGAACAGCCTCTTAGACATTGTTGATTTTGAGTTTTATCCCGGGATGAATACGGTTGGATTTGAGTTTGTTCCAGGATTTGAGTTGTTTTGTGGAAAGATTAAATCTCCTGGCAATGGTCCAGAGTGAGTCGCCTTGACGAACCCGATACCAGCTGATTTTGCTTTTTTCAGGGGTGTTTTTTGCAACAGCAAATTTTTTCTGTTCCGCAAGGATGAGCATGGAAGAACTGCTTTCTGTGATGACAACGGCAACCCTGGCCGGTTTTGATGCCTTCCTGGTGCTATAGGCCACGGATTTGTCTGCATCTTCAATGTAGAGAGCTAACTGCTGGCCAGCTCTTATCCTGTCAACGCTTTGTAATCCATTCCACGTAACAAGCAGGTCAACAGGAACGTTGTATGAGGCTGCAATCCTGGAAATAGTTTCCCCTGGCTTAATGGTATGAAGAACGAGATCATCTGCTGCAATTTGTCCATTGCTTCCTTCAGCCAGCAGGCGATAACGAATCGTCGTATATGGAATGCGAAGGTGCTTGCCGGCAATAAGTTTACTGCTTCTCAAGTGGTTAATCTTAAGAAGAGTGGTCTTGTTGATATTATACTGCTTACAAATTTTTGACAGACTGTCTCCTTTGCGAATGATATGTGTTTTGTAACCAGTGTTTGCAAAACTGTTCAGGCGAGGGAGGTTGGCGCTTGCAAATTTTTTGCTGCCAATGGGGATCTGGACATTATAATGACTTTTATTCAGTGGCGTTCTGCCTGTTTTCAGCTCCTGATTTAATTGTTTGATGTTTTTGTTATTTGTCTTGCAGAGGAGGGCCACCGCATCAAGGCTGAGCCCAGGGCCCACGCGCAGTGTCTCGTATACCAGGGGCGTTTCGTAGTTGATATCAGTAAAACCGTACTGTTCAGGGTCTTTGGCGATGAGGATGGCAGCAATTAGTTTAGGAACGTAGCGTTTGGTTTCAAGTTTTAGATAACTATGCTGGGCAAGACTCCAGAAATTATCACATTTGTACTTTTTTAACCCTTTTCTGATTTTTCCTGCTCCAGCATTGTAACCAGCTACTGCCAGATGCCAGTCATCAAAATTAGCATAGAGATCCGAAAGAAAGGAAACCGCGGCTTTAGTGGATTTTTCAGCATGCCGTCGCTCGTCTACATATTTGTTTATTGTTAAATTATAATCTTTTCCTGTTCCTTTCATGAATTGCCAGAGGCCAACAGCCTTTGCACGGGAATAGGCTCGCTGCTTAAATCCACTTTCGATCATCGCAAGATATGCGAGATCTTCGGGGAGTCCTGCATCGCGCAGTTCTTTTTGAAACATTGGGATGTATTTTCCGGATCGTTCCAACCAGCGATGAAAGGTTCTTCTTTGTTGATTTTGAAAAATATCCAGATACATTTCCACTTGTTTATTGACGACAATGGGAAAATCGTAAGTGGTTTTCTTGTCAGGTGTTTTGAATGACGGGTCAGCTTTGGGCTGCCATCTTCCTGTCTGTCGAAGAGCTTCGAGTTCCTCTGTCAGGTTTTGTTCAGGCTCAGCTTCCACAAGGAGCAGTTCCGGATCTATGGACAGACCACTGACCGGTGATGCTGTCTCGTCATCAGGAAGAGGATGATAAAAAGCAGTGGATTGTTTGTTGCTGCAGGAGGAAAAAAACAGGACTGTCGATGCCAGGCAGATGATTTTCGTAAGATATGAAGAATATGGGAACATAAAAAATAAATAAAAAGTAAATTGAAAAAAATGATTCTATCAGTTTGTAACAAGGAGTATAAACTGATAAACTTGTGAAAGTAGCCTTGAGATATGGACTCAAAACCAGTACTATCTTATGGCTTTAATTATTTAAACTCGAAGCAGTTAGAAATTGCAACAAATAATAGTGCTGTTGTTTATAAATTCATATTAATTTTCACTGTGTTAGCAGTAGTAGTTGTTCCTATGTTAAAAAAAATAGTTCTTTTTTTCTTTTCTGTCATTTTTCTGTCACTCTTTGCTGTTGTGGGAGTACTCTATTGGCTGGTTGTGCTGCATCCGGGGCAGGAAATTAGCATTGATAATATCCAGACGATTCTCGGGAAGGAGAGCCCTGTCCTTTACAGCAACGGTTATACTCCACTGGGGGTGTTTTTTGATGATGCCCACAGACAATATGTGACCTGGGAACAAATTCCTGATGTTTTTGTCAATGCTCTTCTCGCCTCCGAAGATAACCGTTTTTTTGAACATTATGGTTTTGATGCTGTTTCCATTACGCGTGCTGCCATGAAAAATATTGAGGCGGGCAGGGTGGTTCAAGGGGGGAGTACTCTCACACAGCAGACTGCGAAAAATCTTTTCAAGCGTTCTAGCAGATCCTATGAGGCGAAGCTGAAAGAACTTCTGTATGCTCTTCGTCTTGAGTATCATTACACAAAAGAACATATTTTTGAATTTTACTGTAATCAGTTCTATGTCCGTGGAAATGGTCATGGTCTGGGGGTTGCTGCGCGTTACTATTTTGACAAATCTGTTGAAGACCTGTCTCTTCAGGAGAGTGCTTTTATTGCCGGAAGTGTGAAGCGCCCTAATTACTACAATCCTTTCAACCGTAAGTCTGAAGAGGCAAAGGAAGAGGTTCGTAAGAGAGTTAAGATACGAATGGCATATGTCCTGACCCAGATGAAACAGCTTGGGATGATCACCGGCAAAGAGTATGACGAGGCTGTTGAGGCTGATATTGTTTTTACAGAAGGACAGGTAGGCTATCCTCTTGATTATGTGATGGCGATGGTAACAGATGCCGTGGCCAGTGATGAGGTGCAGGATGCTCTGGAGGCGCATGGAATCGGCAATCTGGCAATAGCTGGTCTTCGTGTTATTACCAGTGTAGATAAGGAATTGCAGCAAAGTACACTCTATTCCCTGCGGCATGAACTTTCACGACTTGATGTTCGGCTCCGTGGTTATGATCGTGAAGAGGTTCAAAAGGAACTGGCCAGCACAAACTATCGTGGAGACAGAGAGCTCAAAAAAGGAGCCTTTCTTTTTGGTTCCATTACTGATTTGCAATGGCAAAACGGACAAGGGCAGGACGGGCCGCAGATTACTGTTGATTTTGGTGAGGGACTTGGTCAGGGCATTATTGAGAAAAATGGCCTGAGCCGGATACTTGCTGCTTTGGTAAAATGGAAAAAAAACCGATGGAATGAAGTTAAAAAGAGCGATTTGTCACTGCTCAAAGAACAGTTGCAGATTGGAGATCGTGTATGGGTGAGTATCAGAGAATGTAATAAGGAGGGAGCAGTCTTTCTTGATCTGGAACGATTTCCGGAGTTGCAGGGAGGTGCTCTGGTACTCCAGAATGGCATGATTAAAGCCATGGCCGGAGGTGTTGAAAATAGATTTTTCAACAGAGCCGTTGCAGCAAAGAGAACTATGGGGTCAGCCTTTAAGCCATTTGTTTACGCTGCTGCCCTGCAGCTTGGCTGGAACAGCGCAGATTTACTCCACAATGAACGAGATGTTTTTGTTTTTCAGAGGCAGCCCTATTTTCCAAGGCCAGATCATAAAATCACCACTAGCGAAGTTTCCATGAGCTGGGCCGGTGTTCGATCAGAAAACCTGGCATCTGTTTGGCTCCTCTACCATCTCTGTGATCGTCTCTCTTCTGATGAATTTATGGAAGTAGCAGCAAAAGTTGATCTTGCACCACGGGTTCAAAATGGAAAACAGGAACCGTACACCCTGTATCGAACACGGATAAGAGATAAATATGGCATTGTTTTAAACCAATCTGTTCTTCAGGAAGCAGCGTATACATCTGCTGTGCAACACCTTGAAACTGATTTTATTTTTGAGGATATGGTGGAAGAGTATAGCGTCTTGAAAAAATTGAATTACGGATTGAATTTTGATCAGTACAAAAAAGAGATTAATGCTGCCCTTACTGCTGCAAAAGGAAAAGAGCGGACACGGAAGGAACTTTATTTTCGTAAAAGTCTACTGAAGGTTAATTATCTTTCCCTTATCTTGCGACAGCAGCAATTCAATGCTTTTAAACAATCTTTTCGGCCGGGAGGAATAGATCCTTTTGATGCCCCTTCTTCAATGGGGTCTGCTGTTTTTTGTTATGACCAGAATAGGAGACGATATGCCTTTGTTAAAAAAGGAGATTTGACAGAGGATATGTCTTTGGTGGACAGAAATCGGCTGCAACGCTATTTAGCTGGGGCGAGTTCTGATGCAATTGCTGAATTCTGGGGCGATGTTTTGCTTGATACTACAATCTCCTCAGCTGCATTGGAGCTTGTTGAAAAACATGTCAATTTTGAATATGAACGTTTGTCGGCTCTTTCTCCTTATGATTTCGAAGTTCTTGCTGCTGTTCATGACTTTCGTGTTTTGGTCGGCCTTCGTTATCTTATAGAATATGGGCATGAAATGGGGATCAGTAGTCAGCTGGCTCCTGTGCTGTCCTTTCCCCTTGGCTCCAATGTGGTAACGCTGCTGGAAGCTGTGCGTATGTATGAGTCCTTAGTAACAGGAAATGTTTTCCTGGTTGGAGAAGAGCAGGGAATGAACAGGGATCTTTTGAGTGTCCTTGATCGCATTGAGACTGTCGATGGGGAAGTGGTGTATCAGGCAAAGGTGAAGAAAAAGGAACTTCTTGCTCCGGAACCGCGCCTTGCTTTAAGCCATATCCTTGAAAATATAGTAAAATTTGGAACAGGGAGATATGCTCAGAAACATGTGCACCTGCCGGTAGAAGAAGATGCTGACAAGGAAGAGGCTGGAGCAATGGATCTGGTCATCCCACTGCTTGGGAAAACCGGAACAGCTAATGATTATACAAATGCTTCATTTTTTGGTTACTTGCCTGGTATCTCCACGGCAGGAACCGGTATGGTGATTGACGGTGGGTATGCTGTTGGGGTATATGTCGGGTTCGACGATAATAAAGCCATGCGCAGAAAAGCCACACGAATCACAGGATCTGGTGGGGCACTTCCTACCTGGACTGATATGATTAATTCGATTCTCTATGAGAAATCGTATGGAGAGAAACTGGATCCAGTGGATCTTTCTTTTTATGGTTTGACTATGCTCCATGATGAACTGGGACAGGTTAATCTTGCTGTGGATAAGGAGTCCGGTGGCCAGATTTTAAAACCTGCAGTCGAGGTTGATGAGACAAACAGATCTCAACCATCCATCATGACTTTTGGTCAGGTCTACGAGACTGGCAGATTCAAACCTAAAAGTCGTTATGCACCGTTTTGGGGCAATACTAACCAGCTAATTGAAACAGATTTGCAAGCTTCGCGATAACGCTGTGTTGAATTCTTTATTGCTCAATGCTACTATATAATTATCCGCTTGAGTAATGAGAGGTATTATTCTATGATAATATTGTAAAAAGTTAATTTTACGATTCCAACTTCTGTTACTATTTCCTTAACCTAGAATTTACTAACACCGGTAAACGGTAAGTGAGGCCGGCACTCATTTCAGTACCCCCTTGAGGGGTGTAAGTGCCTTGTTGGTATATCCAACTTGCTAACGTTAAACGAACTTTCCATTTTCTTGTTTTTTATGACAGCTTTTCAGGAGTAAGGCACTAATGAATATTCGATATGCCACTGTAACTTCAGCGCTCTGTTGCTCTCTTCTTTTGTCTGCTTGTGCTTACGATAAGAAACGAATTGTTTCACCCCAAAACACTGCGGTGGTAAATAAGGGGCCTGAAAGTAGTGTTCAGCCGTATCCAGTTGGCATTGATCATGCTCAACAATATGGAGACAACAATAGAGAGCAGAATGTATCAGGGTCTCTTGGGGAAGAGATGGTTTTGCCGGAGATGGAGTATATCAAAGATCGAATCTTTGAGTATGGCAGAAAGCTTGATCGTTGGAAGGAACTCGATAATCAGACCGTGGTCATGAATCTTGATCCAGAAGCCTCTGAAGAGATGGTTCGCTGCTTTAGAGATCTGCAGAAGGTGTTAAACGGGTATAACAGAATACATGAATTATTGTTGCGGCAGGGCTTGGTGGATTCCGGAGATCGAATTACAAGTGATGAAATAATCACTCTGGAACAGAGGGATATTTTATTTCTTGAATCCAATTGCGGGAGACTCCTGAAAAGTGATGCCGACAAGGGAGCAGGTTGGGAAAAGCGTGAGGACAAAGCCGATCTTCCACAACTTGAAACTCTCATAGAGAGGTACGCTAAAAGTCATGAGTTTGAGGAGGTGCTGCAGGTCTGGAAGCAGATTCCAGGTAATCAGCGTGACAGGGTACATTTAAATACAAGAATTTTGTATGGTAATGCTCTTATGTCACTCCATAGGGAAAAGGAGGCTGCAAGGGTGTATCAGGAGATTATTGACCTTATGTCAGCCTCTGATGACCAACGTACAGATATTCTTTCCCTTAGAAAAATTCTGGCAGATTTATATACAGCCTCAGGAAGTTACAATAAGGCTGAGCAGCAGTATCGTGAGATTTCAACGGATTATAGTGGCCTTGCTAACATAGAAGATTGGGCCACTTTACAGCTTTCCATTTTAGAAAGAAGTGAAACAGGAAGTGCAGAGCTCAAAGAATATTCTTCACTTTTAGGAAATTATCTTGGCTTTAGACCAGAGCGTGATGGCTATAAACTTGTGTGGCAATCCGATAAATTTCTTGCTGAATATCCCTATTCACCGGTCTCTTCAAATGTTGATATCATCAAAAGTTCTGCCCAAAGGCGAACTGATCAATGGTTGTCTTCATTTATTGCAGAAGTGGATGCAATGGCAGATGAAGACCGGTTTCAGGATGCACTGTTGAAGGTAGAAACCTTACAGGAAGATATATTAAGTGGGGAAAAAGTAATAGAGATTCGGAAAAAGAGTGATGATTTGACACTTGCTGAAGCAGTAAGCCGTGAGACAAAGAAGATAGAAACAATCCAGGATCAACAGCATCAATGGAACGAGGCACTGCTTCTCATTGATAAAGGTGAATATGACGAGGCAATAGAAATACTCACCAATATGCTCGACTCTGACTATGCTGTAAAAGCTGATCATAAGATTGCAGAGGTTTCTCTTCTTGCAGCAAGGGCAGAGCGCAGAAAGGCAGCAGAGCTTTTTATTCGTTATACTAAAACAACCGACCTTGAATCGCGAAAAAAGTTGCTGATAGAGTCAAGGCGGTGTCTGGTTGATATTTTGATTAAGTATCCTGATGTGGGAATTACAGATAAGGTGTTGGGAAATATTAAACGGGTTGAGAAAGAGATGAATGCTATTGATCCGTTACTTATTTCTCAATCAGAACTTGTTGGCCAAGAGACAGCAAGAGATGGCTGGGATGCGTTTACGCCTGTGAAGGAGACGATGGACAGCACTAGTAGGAAGGAAATTCTTCAGGAGCAGGATATTGAATAAAGAGGTGGTTCTCGGTGCAGGGTTTTCGATATTAATTTTCAAACTATCGCCTATTGCGGCGATAACAACTGGAAAGCGGGTAATTTTCCGGCAAACTTTCCGGTAAATCTGAAACTGGTAAATTCGGATGGTTTCGCTGCCGTGCAACCTGGAGAATTAAAGGGAGAAAAAATGGTGTCATTTGTTTCAACTGACTGCCCGGTTTCCATGGTGAGGACGGTAATAAAGGCTCGTAAAATAGCTGAAACGAATAAGCAGGGGGGGGGCAATCAGTTCTTAATTGTGACTCCACTTGAGAAACTATCAGAAAAACATCGAGCTATGAGCAGGAATGTAAGTGATGGCACTATGCTGTTTGTTGATGATGATTTGTGGGTTAAGAAAAATTTCAAAAATATCACGCTGCCTTTAATCAGGAAAGTACTGATTAAATAATTGCTACCTGCATATTCGTAGTGGTGAGATATCGTATGGAAAATTGGTTGGAGAAGGGAGCACACATTTGAGAAAAATTAAATAACGACATTTTGGTCTGTCTGATCGAGGCGACAGGTGGCAAGTTGCTGAGAAAGAGAATCAAATGTGCGCTCTTGTATCTAACACCGGTAAACGGTAAGTGAGGCCGGCATAAGTGCCTTGTTGGTATGTCCAACTTGCTAACGTTAAGCGAACTTTTCATTTTCTTGTTTTTTATGACGGCTTTTGAGGAGTAAGGTACTAAAAGGTATTGGTTGAGTAATCGTTCACTACGCATAACATATATGATATATACATCATTCTTCTCTATTCGGTAAAAGATACGACAGGGAGTAACAATGAATTCTCTGTAAGAAGTTTCCGGTAACTCCGGCGGATGCCTTCCTAAACGAGGAGAGGATAGCAGAAGGTCGCTGATTTTGAATATTTCAGTAATCAGGGATTGTGCTGCTGTGAAATTGCTTATGGCAATATATTCTGCAATTTCATTGAGATCATTTAAAGCTGGCTCTGTCCAGATTATGTGAGCCATTTTTTCATTTTGTCTTTGGCCTGTTTTTGAGTATAGAGACGATCTTCAAGCAGTGCTCTTTCACCTTTAGCGATACCATCCAGAATTTTCATTCTGTCCTGCATTAAATCATACGACTCCGCATCGATCAGGTATGCAGAAGGTTTGCCGTGTTCAGTAATAAGCACGGGTTCACGAGATTGTCTAATGTCAGCAAGGATTCTTGTGGCTTGGCGTTTCAGGGTTGTGACGATTTCAGTTTGCATGTAGTGATACTATACTGTCACTTTGTGTTTTGCAATATAAAAACAAAAAAAGCCCCAATCAGAAGTGATCTGATTGGGGCTTTTTCGTCTCTAATAAAAGAGTATAAAGAAAATCGGCGGTGACCTACTCTCCCACATAGTTGCCCATGCAGTACCATCGGCGCAGAAGAGCTTAACTTCCGTGTTCGGAATGGGAACGGGTGGATC
>JAYEOK010000006.1:0-6510 GCA_034722915.1 Thermodesulfobacteriota bacterium
AAATTAATAGGAGTTTTTTTCGTATTCAAGGCGCGAGGCGGGAGCATAACGGGTTACGTGAGCAACGAGCAACACAGAAGACGGAAAAAATACATTAATTTGTTCAAGTTATTTATTGTACGTTCCTAATGCACTTATCCAGTGAACTGAATTGTTTCCGGTTGAACCGGGTTAGTATTATTTCGGCGTCTGATTCATCTGATACTGAGTTTGTGGCTGCTGTGGGACTCTTTCTATGACGAGTTTTGTTTCTTTTATTGCAAAAACAAAGTGTAACACATATAATTTTCTGTGTACGTAAAGGGAAAATATCCGAATGATGGGCATCAGTATGCTGATTGGTGCTTAAAAGTTATACATAAGATTAAATTTTCTCAATGGACTCTATCCGGGATGGGATAGAGGATTTTGTATGCATAAAGACTGGTTTAAAGCTCAGGAGGCATCGTGGAACAACTGTCCCAGCCTCAGCTAAAAGAAATGTTGCCTCCAAAGGGAAAGGGAGCAAAAATACTGATCACAGGCAGGAAACGTCGATTTAACAGGAGCCTGCAGGAACTGTTGCTTCTACATGGTTACGAATCACATATTGCCTTGACAGAGCAAGAGGCTGTCTTTTCTCTGGAACAGTGTCATTACGACCTGGTCATGCTCAATTTTAAAATGATTGAAACTGGCGGACAGCAGCTGATGGAGCAGATAAAGAGTAAGGCGAAGGCAAGCAAGCTCATAATGCTCAGTGATGACGCTGTTTTTGATAAAGCTGTTTGGGCTTTGCGCCAGGGGGCAGATGATTTTTTCAGAGTACCCTATGCCCCCGATGAATTGCTTTATTCCATCCATAAACTTCTCAGCCATAAGGCATCAAAGCAGGACAGTCATCGAAATCAGGATCGCCTTGTGACTTCTGGGTTGTTACACAGGTTTATGATAAACAACTCTCCTGACGTTATTTATTTATTGAATCCGCATGGACAGTTTACGTTTTTTAACAAACAGGTCAGGAGGCTTCTTGGTTTTTCCAGAAAAGAACTGCTGGGAGAGCATTTTACCACGTTGATCCATCCTGAAGATTTGGAAAAATCCCGCTATACTTTCAGTGAGAGGCGGACAGGAGAGCGTGTTGAAAAAAATGTGGAACTGCGCTTGCGGCAGAAAAATGCAGGATCAGCACCTTCCCCTCTCACGCAGTCGGAGGTACATGTTGCATGCAATGCAATCGGTGTCTATAAAAAGTGCGAGGACAGTAAGCAGAATATTTTTCTTGGTACTTACGGGGTAGTACGGGATATCTCGAAACGTAAAGCAAGGGAAGAAGAATCCTATCATCAGCTGTATCATGATGCGCTGACCAACCTGCCTAACCGAAGTTTATTTCAGGATCGTCTCCGTTTAGCCCTTTGTCAGAACCGGCGGAACAAACAAACTCTGGCTGTTATGTTCCTCGATATTGATGGCTTTAAAGGGATTAACGACTCTTTTGGTCATGCCTGTGGGGATACTTTGCTGCAGGTATTCAGTGATCGCTTGAAGTCTTGCCTGCGGGAAGGCGATACGCTGGCAAGGATCAGCGGTGATGAGTTTAATATTTTGATACCCCAGGTAAATAGCCGTCAGGATACTGAAAAAATTGCCAGAAAAATCATTGATGAGTTCAAGGTCCCATTTAAACTGGAACATCGTGAAGTAACAATCGGAGTCAGCATCGGTATTGCCCTTTCTCTGGAAGACAGTGATTCAGATAAAGAGCTGATTCAGAAAGCGGATTGGGCTATGTACCACGTCAAGCAAAACGGGAAAAATGGTTTTGCACATTATACAGGAGCTATACGCTGGCCTGATCATAATCCAAGCTCCACCAGTGAGAATATTCAATTGTCTCCGAATAATTAGTGCCTTACGGAATGTTTTCTTGTTTTTTTTGAACATATTCTGATAAGGCACTTATCCAGTGAACTGAATTATTTCCGGTTGAACCGGGTTAGCTTATATGGAAAGTAAGGATCAACTGTTTGCCCGTTTACAACGGTCAAAAAATTTGCCGTCGCTGCCACAGGTATTGTTAAAGCTTATTGAGACCTGTGATAAGGACGACATACACCTTTCTGAAATTTCCCGGATCATTGCCAGGGATCCATTCATCAGCTCGAGAGTGTTGACTTTAATCAACTCAGCTTACTTTGGTTTAAACAGCACATTTTCAAGTCTTGATCAGGCTGTTGTCTATCTCGGTGCAAACACAATCAAAAGTATCACTGTCACGGCTTCGGTTCAGCAGGTCTTTAGAAAGTTAAAGAAAAGTGATCAATTTTCAATGAGCCGTTTCTGGTGGGATTCTTTCAGCTCTGCCACTTATGCAAAAAAAATCGCTCAGCAGATAGCTTATTCCAATGTTGAGGAAGCATACCTTGCCGGTTTGCTGCAGGATTTTGGTGAAGTATTGCTGTGGATGAATTTTCCTACAGAATGTGCTGCTGTGCAGGCTCTTGCTCCGGATAGTCAAAAAACTCAATGCAGAGCAGAAGAAGAACAGATAGGGATTACTCACTGCGAGGCTGGAGCCTGGATGGTGAGGCAGTGGAAGTTGAATTCGTTTATTGCTGATGCCATTCTCTACCATCATGCCTCTCTTGCACAGATTAAAGGAGCTTTTCCATTAGTTAAAATTGTTTGTCTGGCAGCTATGTTTTGTCATGTACAAGATGAAAACGATGAAGCTATCTATGACGCGGGTGGTGAACTCTTTGATTTTGGAACAGAGCAGATCGATGAAATCAGGAGTGGTGTCCAGGAGGAGGTGACAGAGGTTGCGGAGAGCCTTGGTATAAAAGTAAAGCCGCCATCAGAAAAATCTGATGATCAGGACTCTGAGCCAGCGGAGCCTGATATTCACTTACTGCGCCAAGTTAAGAATTACTCTTTACTTACTGGATTTTTAGAGAACCTGGTTCAGGCCGAAAGTAGAGATGCAATTTTAAAAGCCATAGAACATGCTTTCTATATCCTTTTTGACGTTGAAACGATTTTCTTTTTTCTCCACGATTTTGAACAGCAAAAATTGTATGGCTGCGGATCAACTGTAAACCGTAACAGTCTCCGGTTGCAGGATCTTGTCCTTTCTGCAGAACAGGGAACGAGTCTTCTGGTAAAATCAATGGAGGAAAGACAATTAATAAGCAGCTTGCTGAATACAGGGCAACAGATGGAAAGTCTGGCTGATTCTCAATTACTTGATGCTGTAGGCGGTAAAGGGATGCTCTATATTCCAATGATTGCAAAAAATAGATCAGTGGGCATTATCGTTGTCGGGCTTCCCGACTCCTTAGAAAAGGATTTGAGCAGCTCGTCTGGTTCCGGCCTTTTACAGATGCTGGCCAATCAGGCCGCAATGTCTCTTTATTTAGATGAGGTGAAGAGAAAACAGGAGCAGAAAATTCGGGCTGCCCGACTGCTTGCAGCATCTATGGCAGCTGCAAAGGTCGTGCATGAAGTTAACAATCCACTCGGTATTATCAGGAATTATTTGAAAATCCTTGAGCTGAAATTACCTGAAAAGCTGTCTCTGGTTAAAGAGCTCACTATTCTGGATGAAGAGATTAATCGTATTTCTACTATTATCCAACAGTTGGATGATTTTTCAACGCCAGTTAAATATAGTATTGAGTTAACTGACATTAATTCACTGCTTTCTAACTTGCTGATGATTCTTTCCAAGTCTGTTTTTTATTCTTCCCGTCTGAATGTCCATTTTATACCGAATCCCGACCTGCCATCCATCATGACAGATGCTGGAGCCATTAAACAAATTCTCATCAACCTGGTAAAGAATGCTGCAGAGGCAATGGATGATGGTGGGAATGTATATGTTGAGACCCGGACATGTTCTACGGATAAGCCTGGTCATGCTCATAAGGCAGATGAAAATTTGTATTGCATTGAGATTATTATCCGTGATGATGGGCCTGGCTTGCCTGAGAAGGTTCTGTCCCAGCTTTTTGAACCCTTTACCAGTACAAAAGGAACGGGACATTCTGGACTTGGGCTTTCCATTGTCCATACACTTGTAACTGAATTGAAAGGTTCTGTGGTATGTACGAGTAGTGAAAAAAAGGGAACTCTGTTTACACTTACCCTGCCAATAAAACAGGGGCTATAGATGAGTCTGTTGATTTAATAGGATTTTTGTTCGATATCGAGGCAAATGAAAAATTTTACCGCAGCTGCCCTGCAAGAAATATCCTTGGGGTGCATATAGTTAATATTCCGAGGATAAAATTTTTCATTTAACGAAGAGATCGGGCGAAAAACCATTAAATAAACGGGCTCATAGATTGAGATGTCTGCGTGATACTCTATGGAAACTAAATGAACGTTCCAATCCGAATTCTTCTTGTTGATGATGAGCCACGTTTCTGTGAAAGTTTGGCAGAGATTCTTACCTCATCCGGTTATTTGGTGACAACCGCCCAAACTGGAAAGGAGGCTGTCCAGCTTTTATGTGAAAATGTTTTTGATCTCCTTCTTCTGGACATTGTGTTACCGGACATGCCCGGCTATCTGATAATGGATAGCCTGAAGGATGAAAATTTCGGGATTCCTGCGATTATGTTGACCGGGTATGCCAGTATGGAGACGGCCATAGAATCTCTGAGAAAAGGTGCTTATGACTATTTGAAAAAGCCAATTGATCACGAGTTACTTTTTAAGACCATTGATAAGGCGATTCAACATAGCTGTCTGATAACGGCTCTGAGAATCAGCGAGGAGCGATTAAGAACCCTGGCAGAAGCTTCCTGGGAAGGGATAGTTATTCATGAAAACGGCGTGTTGGTTGATGCCAATAATCAGTTTTACAAAATGTTTGGCTATCGGGCAGGAGAACTTTTCGGCCAGCAAATTGTGGGTGAAATTTTCTCTGCATCCTCCCGGGACGAGGTAAATGAAAGAATCCAAAACAAAATATTGGGCTCCCACCAGGTAACAGGGGTCAGGAAAGATGGTACTGAATTTCCTATTGAGGCCAGTAGCCGGAATATGACATACAGGGGAAAGAATGTGCGAGTCTGTGCTCTTCGGGATATTACTGAGAGAGTCAGGGACGAGCAGGAAAAACTTGAGCTTCAGAGGCAGCTGGCCATTTCCAGTAAAATGGAAACTCTTGGGATGATGGCCGGTTCTGTCGCCCACGATTTGAATAATATTCTCTCTGGTATTGTGACTTTACCGGAGTTGTTGCTGATGCAGATGGACAGCACGGATAAACGCAGGGAGATTGTCAGGCTTATCCATGAAACCGGTCAGGAGGCAGCGTCTGTTGTTTCAGACTTGATTACAGTGGCCAGGGGGGCTACTGCAGAAAAACAGGCTTGCAAGTTGAACAACCTTATAGAACAGCATGTGTCGACCATTCAGGAGGTAGAAGCTGACTCCCTTTTGAAAGATATTGAAATCAGGCTCAAGTGTGAGCCTGGATTGTCAAATATTCATTGCTCAGTTGTTCATCTCAACAAAGTGTTGATGAATCTCATTGGTAACGCGGCTGAGGCCATTGAGGGAAAGGGGGTTATCACGATCAGTACAAAGAATGTATCTGTCAAACGTCCTTTGGGGGGATATGAACAAATAGCGGCAGGAAAATATGTTTTCATCAGCGTAACAGATGACGGTCCTGGTATTAAAGAGGAAGACGTAAAGAGAATATTTGAACCCTTTTATTCGAAAAAAGTGATGGGAAGAAGCGGGACCGGCCTGGGACTGGCAATAGTCTGGAATACAGTTCATGACCATGGTGGCTTTCTTGATGTGAAAAGTGATGGTGATGGTACAAGCTTTGAGCTCTATTTTCCCATGACGGAAGAAGTGGCTGAAGAAGAACAGAAAGTATCCTCCATTAAAGACTATAGAGGAAACGGGGAAAAGATACTGGTGGTGGATGACCAGGAGAATCAGCAAAAAATTGCCTGCAAACTCCTGGAAAGTCTTGGCTACACGACTGATACCGTGGACAGTGGAGAAAAAGCCGTCGACTATGTCAAGAGCCATTTTGTGGATCTGATTGTCCTTGATATGATTATGGAACCCGGTATCAACGGGCGTAAAACATATGAAGAGATTCTGAAGATCAATCCCGGGCAGAAAGCCCTTATTGCCAGCGGTTTTGCGGAGAATAATGAAGTCAAACAAACCCTTCGCCTGGGGGCAAGTCTATTTGTCAAAAAGCCGTATGCTCTGGCCGGGATGGGGCTGGCCGTTAAGCAGGCTCTGGCCAGGACGTGAACGGGAAAAAATACTTTTTACGACTCCATCATAATTGATGGTGTCGTAAAAAGTCGTTCTTCCCGTTCAGCAGCGGGGTTAGTGCCTTACTCCTCAAAAGCCGTCATAAAAAACAGGTAAGGAACGGGAATTAAATAACCTGAACATATTTCGCCGCAATTTTTTCGTCAGCGACACTTTAAAAAGCTTTGCATACTCCCTGTATGTAACGGTTTTTAAAGTATTGCTGGCGGA
>JAYEOK010000007.1:0-6489 GCA_034722915.1 Thermodesulfobacteriota bacterium
TAATAAGAAAACGGACAGACAACCAAACCCGATATGCCTTTTCTAATGCCCCAGAAACAACAACCATCGAAGAATTATGTTATGCCTCATGCTTGCGCTGGTCAATTGAACGTTGCTTCCAGGAGGGGAAAATGCATCTGGGAATGGATCACTACGAGCATAGATCATGGCCAGCCTGGCACAGACATATGCTTTACGTTATGCTTGCCCAACAATTTATTTACAGTGTAAAACGAAATAAAAAAAAAGCTGTTTGACGCTACCCCTTATCAAAAAACTACTTGAGGTCATCTTGCCTTTACGCTCTGTAACACGGGCGGGAACTCTGATGATTATTGAGTATATTGTAAAGCGCAATTATACTGCACACCAGAGTCACAGAAAAAAACAGGTTGTATTGACTGAAAAGTTAGGTGTTCAGGTGTCGCTGTAGTGTTAGGGTCTGTTGACATATGGAATTTGTAGGAAAATCGATTAATACAAAAAAAACCAGATAGAAATTGTTGGAAATACTGGAAGGGGAGAATCATGGAAAAAATAGAATGTACAATCAGCGGTTACTCGGTTAATTTTGATCAGGCAAGAGAGATTGGCAAACTCATGGCTGAAGAAGATAATGATTTTACCATGCTGATTTCCTGGTGTGATCGTGACAAGGGGGTTCATTCTCCACAATGTCTGAAATGCGAAATCAAAGGAGAACCTGCCTGGGAGGTGTACGGAAAGAACCATGAAGGTCGCTTGCGTATATCCTTTGATGAAGATCGATTTGTTTTTATCTATTCATGATTTCTGTCAGTTGATTGTAGCTGGCAGGATCACAGCAACTGCGTTATCCCGGCAGTTACCTTTCCTGCTCATACTTTGAACAACATGATGTTTCTTTAATACAGTTCTAACACCGGTAAACGGTAAGTGAGGCCGGCACTCTTTTCAGTACCCCCTTGAGGGGTATAAGTGCCTTGTTGGTATATCCAACTTGCTAACGTTAAACGAACTTTTCATTTTCTTGTTTTTTACACCCCTCAAGGGGGTACTGTAAAGAGTGACAGGAATTAAGGAGTAAGGCACTAAAAGCCCGCCATCATGGGCTTCGTTATGCTCAGGAGCTATTTAAAATACTTCCACAAAACATAAAACCCTTTAATATTACTCAGCTATTTGAAAATATCCCCGTACTGGGGCAGATTCACGTAGAAAAAATGGCTGCTTAGTGGAGAAGGTATTGTTTTTATGTAACACTTGTTCGCCACCGGCTAAAATCAGCTATTCTAAAAATTCTGTGGAATCAAAATCAGGTGGCTCGGTAAATGTCACTGTCTGTATGATCTTTCTGGTGTTATCCGGTAGGTGACCCAGAGGAAGTTCCAGGTCACCTCCATTACACTCAATCCCCCCTTTCACAGTCCGTTGAAGTTCTGCTTTGAATACATTCTCAAAGGTACCGGCTAAGGCTGTGATAGAGAATGTCACTCCCACCAGCGGGCCTATTTCAAAACCTTTTAATCTAAAGGCTCCTGAAGCAATAAGATAGGCATCTAGTGGTGGATCGAATTGTTCTATGTTTTTCGCTGTTACCAAGGTGTCCGGGCCGATTTCCTTCCCTGATGCTGGTAGCAGCATGACTTGTGCTGAGATAATCTTATTTCGATTGACAAGTTCAGCCTGACCAAAGCAAAATCCTCGGGAAAAGAGGCTCACTGCAATTACAACGCCCATAAGAAGCGCTTTGTGTAATGGTCTCTTTACCATGAAATAGCTTGTTTTTTTATGTAACACTTGTTCGCCACCGGCTAAAATCAGCTATTCTAAAAATTCTGTGGGATCAAAATCAGGTGGCTCGGTAAATGTCACTGTCTGTATGATCTTGCTGGTGTTATCCGGTAGGTGACCCAGAGGAAGTTCCAGGTCACCTCCATTACACTCAATCCCCCCTTTCACAGTCCGTTGAAGTTCTACTTTGAATACATTCTCAAAGGTACCGGCTAAGGCTGTGATAGAGAATGTCACTCCCACCAGCGGGCCTATCTCAAAACCTTTTGATCTAAAGGCTCCTGAAGCAATAAGGTAGGCATCTAGTGGTGGATCGAATTGTTCTATATTTTCAGCTGTTACCAGGGTGTCCGGGCCAATTTCTTTCCCTGATGCTGGTAGCAGCATGACTTGTGCAGAAATAATCATATTTCTATCCAGTTGCATTGTCACCTCATTTTGAACCCTTCAGGCATAGAAAGGTGTTAGTGCCTTACTCCTCAAAAGCCATCATAAAAAACAAGAAAACTTGAGAGTATTTTAAAATGAATAAGTTACAAGCACAACCAAGGCACTTATGCCGGCCTCACTTACCGTTTACCGGTGTTAGTTAATTGTTCCTGCTTAAGGTTTAGCCCACCGTCTTTAGACGGTGGACTATTTAGTAAATCAGGCTGAACACGTATCGCCAAGCTCAGAAAGTTTTTGCCGTCGGTCACCGTCAATCTATTTGCAACAAGTGCGTTGAGTAATTTTTCCACCTGTTTCTCGGTGAAGGTTTTTTGAAAAACCCTATTGAGGTGCTTTACAACAGAGTTGCATGAACGCATACTGTCACAGTATTCATATGCCTCCCGATCAATACCGGAAAACACGAAATGGCGCCTGGCAGCACAGGATCTTGTATCAGCCAGGAAGAGCCTACCGTCTTCCCTTACGATGGATTTGAGCGTTCCCGTTTCAGGGTTCTTCTGCCAGTCCTGCACGAATTCAATTGCCTCATCCGCATAGCCGGATGGATCCATGCCCGGCTTATAGTCGTAGTCAAAGTAATAAACAATTTTTTTAAGTCGATCCTCCGGGAACGGATAGAGATATTTGTAGGAGGCTATCGTCCTTATATTGGTTAAACCGTATTCTTCCCAATGGTTGAAATAAGGACTGAACCGATCCAACCTCACCGGCCCGCAACCTGTCGGAGGTTCCAGGAAGCGGATACTGTGCAGGATTTCAAGCATCTCGCTGTAGTCTTCTCTGGTTTCTCCGGGAAAGCCGTAAAGAAAGTTCCAGCCGGCAGAGATACCGTGTTCCTTGAACCACTTGAGCGCCTGGATGTTCCGCAATGCCGTTGTTCCTTTCCGCATCAATTTCAGAACATGGTTGCTCAGGCTTTCTACTCCAGGCTGGACATTTTTTACACCTGCCTCGCTGAGAATTTTCACCTGCTCCCTGTTCAGGTTCGTCCTTACCTCGTAAAAGAAAGTCAGGTTGCGGCCGGCCATTGCAGGCAGGAAGCTTTCAAAATATTCCATATCAATAACGTTGTCCACTGCCTGAAGCATGTCAAACTTCCATTTTTCAACCAAATGCTCTACCTCTCGTATGGCCCTTGCCGGGCTTTTGGATCGGTAGCAAAGCGTACGTCCATTTAGCCCGCAAAAGGTGCAGTGGCTTTTGTTCCCCCACCAGCATCCCCTGGATGTTTCGATAAGGATGTTGGGCGCTATGGCGTCTGCCGCAGACGTCTCGTCAAGCTCCTTGAAGTAGTCGCTATAATCAGGAAAGGGGAGCCTGTCCAATTCGCTGACTATGTCGGATGACCCTGTATAATATGACTTGCCGTATGATCGGTAGACTATTCCTTTAATCTTTTTAAGCGATTTTTTTTGGGTTTGCTCCGACAGAATCAATTCAACCAGAGCCGGAAAGCTCTCATCTGCCTCACCGGGGCATGCATAGTCCACGAAGGGGAACATTTTGTGCAGTTCCACGCCCATCTCATCTTCCCAGTTACCACCTCCAAAGACAATTTTTATCCGAGGGTAAGTCTTTTTGATTCTTTTGGCCAGAGCGAGTGACGATATGTTTTGCTCAAATGTTGAAGTGAAACCCACTATGGCATATTCTTTCCACGAAACAGTTTCCATATAATAGTCAATGAAGTGCTGAACCATGTTGCGTATGTTAAGGATGCGCGCGATATCGTTTTCGCGGAGCTTCCACTCATCCTGAAGAATTTCTCTGATATAGTTTTTATCAGCTGTCGGGTTGGACCCGGACAATGCGCTGGTAAAAACCCATTCCCCGGCGAAGGCTGTGTGAGGAAGGTCGTTCGATACCCAGTAGTACTCGTCAGCGCCAATGAGCTCGGCAAACGTGAAAGTTGGGTACTTGATATCACACTTGATTCCTTTTTCCATCAAACTGGCCTTGAGCAAACTAATTCCCAAGGCTTGCCGTTCCAGTGCCCCAAAAGGCATGCTGAGAAGCAAAACTTTCTTCGCACGCATAAAATCTCCTTTGAAATAGGGTGGGCTGCTGCCTGCTGGACCCGTTCTCAAGCAGCAGCGCCTGCCTTACGGCCTGTTAGATTTCGTCGAGTCCGGAGTCAATGATCATGTCCTCAAGCGCCTGAATGTCTTCCGCTGTAAGCTGCTCTGCGCCTTCGGTCATCTCCAGGGAGGCCTCTTCCAGGTCAGTCGGCCCGATGGGTCCTCCTCTTCTGATGGGTTCCCGTCCCCTGATGGGCTCTCGTACTCTGATAGGCTCTCGTCCTCTGATGGGCTCACCTCTGACGGGTCCGCTCCTGACAGGGCCTCCTCTAACAGGGCCAGGGCCGCGAACAACCCCGAGGCACCTGATCTTGGCCGTCAACACCGCTTTGTGGGCATCGACCAAACCGTTGCCGGTCGCCAGGTCCGGCCCGGTGGTTGCCGGGTTACTCCCGGTGTAGGAACTACAATGTCCAGTCGTGACATCCCGCGCAGTTTTCATCATTATGTCTCGTATTTGGGCAGGCGTCAGTTTGTGGCATGCCTGCTTCATCAGGGCAGCCGTGCCGGCCAATTGAGGCGCTGCAGCCGATGTGCCACTAAAGGCGGCCCATCCGTCGGTCTTTGTGGTTTCGTCTTTTGGAGGGTGGGTTCCTCCAGCTCTGCTCGAATCAATTTGGTCTCCGGGCTCAACCGGCATCATAATATAGGAAGCCCCGGGACTCATCCCCACCAGCCCTGAAAGGTCTGGCACCCTGCGGTTTGGATAGATCTTACTCATGAAACCGCTGGCATAGTCGGACGCCTTGAGGTTCTCATTTTGGTCCATGAACACCCCACCGGCAGAGATAACACTCGGGTGCTGTCCTGGGAAAGCCCATTGACCGTTGCCAGCCGCGAAGATCACTATGATGCCGGAAGCCCACGCGGTCGAGACAGCCACGGCCAGCGTTTGCTGAGCGGCGCTGAGCGGCGGATACTTCTTGTCGGAGCCCCAACTACAGGTTATGATGTCCGGGTTGAGTGCTACAGCTGCATTGAACGCGCCTGTGGAGTTGACGAAGCTTATTTTTACCGGCAGAAGCTGGACATCCGGCGCCACGGAAAAGATGTTGGCTGATTCTCCTGTTCCGTGACCAGACTCGTCCTTAGTCGGGTTGGACGCAGCCGGCCCAAGCACCACAGGCGCCACCCTGTAACCACGCTTCGTGAAGAAGGGATGCTTGTAGTGGCCGCTGTCAACCATGGCCACCTTTATCCCTTTGCCGGTTATTCCAGTGCGGTGTGCTTTATCGGCATTTGTGCCCAGTGATACGTCTCCCGGTACATCCAAATACCAGTAGGACTTGTTTGGCGCAAACGCTGATGCCATGAAATACTGCGGTTCTTCGATTGCCACGCCTTCAATAACATCGGCAAATGCGGTCTTTGATGGGTCGATAAATCCCGGAATATCGGTTTGCGGGCACTCGATAAAGGTTGCCGTGTCTTCAACGCCTCCTGACTTGAGAACAGGACGTTCATCAGTGACGAGTTTAGTTTGAAAGGCATCTTCATATACTTTCTGGCTACCTGCGATATTGATGGTGAGCTGTGTCACCTGAAGAATTTCAAAACCGGCTTGACGCAGGAGGTTGACGGCGTCGCTGATAACGCTGTCCTCCGACTGGAATCCTGCCACTGTATCGGCGTCAATGCTCCCCATCATACTGAACATGGAGACTCCGCCAATGGACTTGGGCGAGACCTGCGCAAATATTTTACTCGGCATCGGAGATTTTTTTTCTTTTTTCTTTTTCTTTTCTGCCATGTTGTTCCCCCTTTCATTTGATCTTAAATTTGGTTGTCATTTCTTTCAAAAGTGAAGTAATGATCAAGCTGAAAGCAGACCCCACTCTTTCCATACATCCTAAATCATCGCATCACCTCCTTGCTTTCTATTAGTGCCTTACAGAATATTTTCTTGTTTTTTTTGAACATATTCTGCTAAGGCACTTATCCAGTGAACTGAACTGTTTCCGGTTGAACCGGGTTAGAATAAGTTGGATCATGGATAGACGTTCAGATCTTGTTAATTTTTGTTTAGTGCCTTACTCCTGAAAAGCTGTCATAAAAAACAAGAAAATGAAAAGTTCGTTTAACGTGAGCCAGTTGAACATACCAACAAGGCACTTACACCCCACAAGGGGGTACTGAAATGAGTGCCGGCCTCACTTACCGTTTACCGGTGTTAGTGCCTTACTCC
>JAYEOK010000008.1:0-6484 GCA_034722915.1 Thermodesulfobacteriota bacterium
GCTTCTGAAGAAGCGTTATTGTGTTGTTCAACAGCCCTGACAATTGAGGCCAGTTTCATGAAATTTGGCCGGGCACCTGCAATGGACATAATTTTTAACATGCAACATTCTCCAAGATTTTTTCAGCGAAAAGATGCGTAGCTGACACTGCTCGATTCAACACACTATTCTGCGTTAAAAGGGCTTAGCAATTATTTTGCTGCAACTGATTCGTTTAATCTCTATTATTTTCTGCCAAGACCATGATATTCAAACCCGGCATCGACCACCTGTCTAGGTGAATACACATTTCGTAAATCCACAAAAATTGCGCCTTTCATTTTTGCCTTCAGCTCTGCCAGATCCAGGGCTCGATACTGATTCCATTCGGTAAAAAGAACGACTACATCGGCACCTTCACACGCTTCGTAAGCATTTTCTACATATGTAAAATCAGGATACATCGTCTTTGCTTCCTTCATTCCTTGAGGGTCGTGTGCCCGAATTTTTGCTCCTTTTTCAGCAAGAGGCGGCAAGATCGAGAGTGGCGGAGACTCACGTAGATCATCAGTTTCCGGTTTGAATGAAAGGCCAAGAGCAGCTATGGTCTTTCCAGCTTCATTTCCACCAAGAGCATCACGAATCTTCTTTACCATCCTGGCCTTCTGGGCAGAATTGATTTCAACAGCCGCTTCAACAGAACGGGCACTTACTCCGTTCTCCTGGGCAATTCGTAAGAGTGCAAGAGTATCTTTAGGAAAACAGGAACCACCATAGCCAGGCCCTGGATGAAGGAATTTACTGCCAATTCTGCCGTCAAGCCCTACACCTTTTGCAAGATCTACAACATCTGCACCTACTTCTTCACAGAGTGTTGCCATTTCATTGATAAAGGAAATCTTCATTGCGAGAAATGCATTTGCCGCATATTTGATAAGCTCGGCCGATTCTAATCCGGTAAAAACAAAAGGCGTAGAAATGAGGAAAAGGGGATCATACACTTCCTTCATAACCTCACGGGCTTTTTTTGAATCAACACCAACCACAACACGGTCTGGTCGCATAAAATCGGAAATAGCAGCACCTTCCCGTAAAAACTCAGGATTAGAGGCCACATCAAAATCTACGTCTGGATTTGCTTCTGTTATAATGCGTTTAACCTGCCTGGCTGTCCCCACAGGTACAGTGCTCTTATCAACAACAACGGTGTAGTCGGATAAATGAGCAGCAATATCTTTAGCAGCAGCATAAATATAGCTGAGATCAGCGTATCCGTCTCCACGGCGGGATGACGGCGTACCAACAGCTATAAAAACCGCCTGGGCAGACGGGACGCAATCTGCCATATCTGAAGAAAACTGCAGCCGCCCATCTTTGACATTCTTAGCGACCAGTGAATCCAGGCCCGGCTCATATATCGGAATTTCACCATTTAGCAGGCGAGCAATTTTCTCTGTATCCAGATCCATGCAGGTGACACGATGGCCAAATTCTGCCAGGCAGGCCCCTGTTACCAGGCCGACGTAGCCTGTTCCTATCATTGTTATATACATATTAATACACAGTTTTAGGTTTGCGGTTTTGGGTTTGTGGTAAAAACAAAACCTACTTTTTTTATGGTTATATTTTTAATGCACCAGAAGATTGTCCGAGACAAGATATCTCAAAATCTCGTATACGCCAGAGCATTCTATATTATTTTACCAAACTATATCATATTGAAAATATGAAAACAAATTGATTTCATACCCATTAATCAGATAACACGATATCCTTGTGCGGATAACTTGTCGGTCAGGACATCCTGTGCTGTTTTTTCACCATGGACAAGGCGGATTGAACCGGGTTTTGCGGGCATGGCTGCTACCCAGTCGAGCAATCCCTTCTGATCGGCATGGGCAGAGTAACCTGTTACCTTATGAACCCTTGCCAGTATTGTTATTTTCTGATGTTTAAGGCGAACATAGCCGTGGCTATTTGCATATTTAAGAATATCTCGACCTGGAGTGCCTTGGGCCTGGTAACCAATAAAAAGGACATCATTTTCCTTCTTGCCAAGACCTGTCAGGAGATGATTAACTATTCGACCTCCTGTACACATCCCGCTTCCTGCAATGATAATCGCTGAACCGGGAAAATCTAAAATCTGCTGATGCTCTTTGAAACGTTTTACACTGTACAAATCTCTAAAATCAAAAGGATGGTCATTATCAGCCAATGATTTTTTTGACTCCTCATCCCAGAATGCTGAGAGTTCATTATATATTTCAGTAATCTGCAGAGCCAGTGGTGAATCAACAAAAACCGGCACAGGTGCCTTTCCCCTTCCCTGTTGTTGAAGCTCTGGAAATTGTCTACTCCATTCCTCATCACTGAAAAGCCTATCGAGTTCATAAAGCAATTCCTGGGTACGCCCCAGAGAAAAAGCAGGAATAAAAACCTTGCCATTATCAGCAAGTGCATTGACCAGGGTCTTTCCCAGGCACTCCAGACGATGAGTACGATCTTCGTGCAGACGATCACCATAGGTGGATTCCAGGACAAGCAGATCACATGCAGGTGGAGCATCCGGATCCGGTAATAATGGAGTATTATAATTGCCAAGATCTCCTGAGAAAACCACGGACCACACTCTGGCTTTTTCCATGGGGATCTGCAAACACAGAAAACTCGAGCCTAAAATATGTCCGGCCCTGCCAAGAATGAAACGGATTTCTTTTTTCAGACTGAAACTCTGACCATATTCAAAACCCCAGGACAAATCCTGAACAGCAGTTAATAATTGACTTTTCTGCTCTTTGCTATAATCCGTAAAAGAGAGTGCGTCTTTCAGCAGCGGCACAAGCAAAGATTTAGTCGCATGGGAACATATAATCTCCCCACTGAAACCAGTTGCAATCAATTCAGGTAAACGACCGATATGATCAATGTGCGCATGAGTAAGAAAAAGATAATCTATTTCCCGAGGATGAATTTCCCATTCAGTCATCGGTTGAACAGAATCATGTCCCTGCGCCAAACCACAATCCACCAGGATGCTTATACCGACTGTCGTAAGTAGATGGCAGGAGCCTGTAACAGTGTCTTTTCCGCCTAAATGGGTGAGAATCGGTTTGGGGTGTGCGATATGCGGTTTTCGGAAGGACAAGGTTAAGGACTCGGGTATTGGGTTTTCAGACAAAAATACGGAAATAATTTCTCAAATATTGATAGACTCGTAAAAAGTCCCCTGTACCGTCATTCCCGCGCAGGCGGGAATGACAGGATAGCAAGAATTTTGAGTTTTTACGACGCCATTAGTGCCTTACTCCTCAAAAGCTGTCATAAAAAACAGGTAAGCGTAGACTCCGAGAAAATGAAAAGTTCGTTTAACGTTAGCAAGTTGGATATACCAACAAGGCACTTACACCCCACAGGTAAGCGCCAGACTCCGAGGGGGTACTGAAATGAGTGCCGGCCTCACTTACCGTTTACCGGTATCAGGTATTAAATTAAATAGTTTCAATAAACTCCCTGCAGGTTTGAAAAGATTTCTCACTGTTGACTTCTATCAATCGTAACAATTTATGTTTTGCACCTGCCAGATTCACATAATGCCGAAACCGAAAAAATGCTCTGGCTTCCTTCACTCTCGGCTGCCCCTGATCAATTTCCCACGGGTGCATGTAAAAAGTATAGCAGTTGTGCTGCTGAATAATCTTTTTTACTCCTGCCCTGTGCAAAAAAGCTGGTAACAGTCTGAAATAGCCACCGCCACCCCAGGGAATTATTTTTTCACCAATTCTCAAATTACTTACAGGTATCTCGTAAAAATTAGAAGACAGTACATATAATGGTAAATCCCGTTTTTGTGTCTTTGGTAATGTCAACGAGCCATAACGTCCATGACCACCGTATGAATTATAACTGGAATCATAGAGATAACCAACTTCCTGAACAATCCTGACAGCCTCATCAGTAATGGAAAAACTTGGTGCCCGATAGCCTGAAACTTCTGCTCCAGTCAGATCTTCCAGAAGTTTCTTACTTCTGATCAAATCCTGTCGTAATTCTTCAGCAGTCTGATTATAGCAAAGATGGTGATCAAATCCATGGGACGCAACCTCATGCCCCCTTTTCTGTATTTCCCGTACCAGATCAGGGTAACGTTCAGCTATCCAGCCCAAAACAAAAAATGTAGCTTGTACCTGCGTTGGAACGTCATCCAGCAAGTCTAATAATTCGATTGTATTTTTTTCTACACGTAACTCTTTTTCGCCCCACGCAGAGTAAGGTATATAATCTTTAAAATTTTCCACCTGAAACCAATCTTCCACATCAAAGGTGAGAAGAATTGTTTTCCTGTCAAAAGATGGTGACATCATTACTCAATCTCAAGTTCTCAGGTCAATTTTGGGAATAGGCCACCATCTCTTTGTCTTCCAGTGGTTCTATTCTCTCGTTTTTTGGAATCAGGAAAACCCTTTAGGATTTTCTGATTGCCAGCGCCAGGTATCTTCGCACATTTCTTTAAGACCACGGCTTGCCCTCCAACCGAGTTCACTGGCAGCAAGAGCAGGATTCGCAAAGCATTGCGCAATATCCCCTGCTCTGCGATCAACTATTTTATACGCCACTTTTTTACCGGATGCCTTTTCAAACGCCTTGACCATGTCAAGCACACTGTAACCATTACCCGTACCTAAATTATAAATAACAACACCCGGATTTGTGGTTAATTTCTCAAGGGCTTTCAAATGCCCCAGAGCCAGATCAACTACGTGAATATAATCCCGTACACCTGTACCATCAGGAGTTTCGTAATCATCTCCAAAAACAGACAACTCAGTAAGAGCACCAACAGCTACCTGTGAGATATAAGGGATAAGATTATTAGGAATACCTGCAGGATCTTCACCAATGCGTCCACTTTTATGGGCTCCCACCGGATTAAAATACCGAAGCAACGCTACATTCCATTCAGAATCGGCAACATGGAGATCAGATAAAATATCTTCTACCATTAATTTAGTTCGGCCATAGGGATTGGTACATGACAAGGGAAAGTCTTCCGTTATGGGAACACTGGCAGGATCTCCATACACGGTTGCAGAAGAGCTGAAAACAATGTTTTTAACATTATGCTCTGCCATGGCCCTGCAAAGATTTAAGGTGCCGGTGATATTATTTTCATAATAACGTTGAGGCTGTTCAACAGATTCCCCCACTGCCTTGAGGCCGGCAAAATGGATGACAGCATTTATATCAGGACATGCGGTGAAAACCTTTTGCACAGCACCCAGATCCAATAGATCAACCTCATGAAACTCTATTTTTTTTCCTGTCAGTTCTTCTACCCTGTGAAGAGCTTCCAGACTTGAATTAGATAAATTATCCAGGACAACTACACGATTTCCTGCCTCTAAAAGCTCAAGGCAGGTATGACTGCCAATATATCCAGCGCCACCGGTTACGAGAATATTCATTAGTACCTTACTCCTGAAAAGCTGTTAAAAAAACGAGAACCTTGGAAAATTGATTTATAAGCAATGAGTTGCCTCTACCACCAAGGTACTTATCCCGGCTTTCCCGTTCATCACCGGGGTTAGAAATAGTTCCTTTTAAATTCAGATACATTGCCTCAATACAGCAATAAACCTATAAAATAAATCTACAATTAAAAGCCTATTGTAAACAGAGATGAAGAGCAATGTATTTTTAAAGTGCCACGAAAAACCAGTACTTCGTCCAGAAACTCTATTATTACAGGCAAACCGTGGTCTACTCCTCTTTCCCTGAATATGCTTATCTTTTTTTCAATGATCAACCCCATTTTACTCCATACAGCTTTTTTTTAATAATGCAAAAAAGGGACTGCTGCATGCGAAGCACACCAACATCACACAGGTAAGCACCCTGGTTCTTCAGCCTGCTTAGGAACGTACATTAAATAACCTGAACATCTTTCTTGCCCTTCGGAGTCTCGTGCCTCGCTTACCTGTTCCGCCAGCAATACTTTAAAAACCGTTACATACAGGGAGTATGCAAAGCTTTTTAAAGTGTCGCTGACGAAAAAATTGCGGCGAAATATGTTCAGGTTATTTAATTCCCGTTCCTTACCTGCTTTTTCTGACACCAGTTCAGTAGCATGTGCAACAACTTCGTAACCTATACTACCTTGCCTCTATGGAAAAAAATCAAAAACAGCATGTTTTTTTCAAAAATAGGTATATATACGGATTTTTTTTTTTCAGAAAGATTTATAGTAAACACAATTCATAAGTCAAAAAGCAATATTCAAGTTGTTTACCCAGACTATGAGACAAGAAAAGGGAAAGATTTCAGCAATAATTGCTGAGCTAAAAAAGAGGAACAAAAAATGAAAAAAGTACTACTCAGAAGTGCAGTAATCGCAATCGCAGGTGTTGGACTTATGGCCGGAAATGCAATGGCCTTACAAATGGGAATGGATTTAAATTGGACCCCTGGTGCCACCCCAACTGATATCATCATTGATAATGGAGCA
>JAYEOK010000009.1:0-6797 GCA_034722915.1 Thermodesulfobacteriota bacterium
TAACTTGAACAAATTAATGTATTTTTTTCCGTCTTCTGTGTTGCTCGTTGCTCACGTAACCCGTTATGCTCCCGCCTCGCGCCTTGAATACGAAAAAAACTCCTATTAATTTTTGTTCAAGTTATTTGTCTCCCGTTCCTTATCCAGTGAACTGAATTATTTCCGGTTGAACCGGGTTAGTGCCTTATTCCTCAAAAGCTGTCATAAAAAAACAAGAAAATGAAAAGTTCGTTTAACATTAGCAAGTTGGATATACCAACAAGGCACTTATACCCCTCAAGGGGGTACTGAAATGAGTGCCGGCCTCACTTGCCGTTTACCGGTGTTAGTAAGGGATCTGTACTGTGAAGCAGCTGCCCCCTTTTTTTCGATTACCGGCAAAAACTTTACCCCCATGCAGGCTGATTATATTTTTTACGATATAGAGCCCCAGGCCGGAGCCCTCAGGACGTATGTCAAAATTAGTACGGCCCATATAGTAGCGATCAAAAATATTAACTATTTCTTCCTCATCAATTCCCTTGCCGCGATCACAGATCTCAACGATGACTAAATTTCTAACCTGACTGTAGCGCACTTCAATGTTTTCATTTACTGGTGAAAATTTCACAGCATTGGACAGGAGATTGGAAAAGACCTGATCCATACGCAATTGATCCAGTAAAATGGGAGCTGGCTTTCCTTTTACTGCAAAACTAATAGTGATAGTATTCGCAGCGGCAACGTGTTGCTGAGTTACGATACAATCGCTGATAAGAAGATCCAGTCGTTTTGGAGCTAGTTCCAGGTCAATGGATCCTGACTCAATGCGGTACAGATCAAGAAGTTTATTGATAAAGGCAAGCTGTTTCTGCCCCTCCTCTTCAATGCGTTTTATATAATGGATTTTCTTTTCTTCTTCCATGGTGGAGAAAAATTCTTTGAGAAGATCAGCATATCCTATAATTGCAGCCAGAGGAGATTTAAGGTCATGGGAAGTAACAGCAATCATATCACTTTTAAGTTGATTCATACGAACAAGGTCACGGTTCTGGCTCTCCAGCTGTTTTTCGTTTTCCTGGAGAATTCGAGCGGTCTGCATCCTGGAAAGTTCACTTCCGGCAAGGGATTGCAATACTTTGATAATTGCTCTAATACTTTTTGAATGGAGGAGCTCTTTTCCATCCATGGCTACCAGGACACCGATAATAGTTCCATCCTGACTTCGCAGGGGCAGACCCCAATATGAATGTATTTCCTGTTCGTGCAGGAATTGATCAAGGGGGAAAAATTCCTGCAGGCGCCTGGGGAAAAAAATCTCTCCCCTTTGTACAACAATTCTACTTGGGGAATCAGGAAGGAGGTATTTTTCTTTATGCAGAAACCTGTTTTGTTGCTGGAAAGAAATTGGTTGTATGGCCTCACCTTGATCAACAAGTTCACCCACCATTACCATCCCGGATTTTGTTAATGTTGCAAACTGCTGCAGGAGGGATCTGAAAAAGAATTTTCCTGTGAGGCCGGAGATGTTATGGACAATGAGTTGCAGGGCACGATCACGGTGGAACATATCCTGTTCCATTTTTTTTCTGGCTGTAATATCCCGCAATCTGCAGAGATAGGTTAACTGCTGATCATCGATGCCAAGGAGACGCTCAAGGGTTACCTGCACACCATAAGACTTCCCTTTCTCATTAACCAGGGAGAACTCTTCCGACCAGATATCTTCGCTGCTTCTCCCCATAAATCGGTGGAAAGAGCGTAGTTGGGGTTTTGACAGGAAGGGCGAAAACAGGGTTTCCAATTCCTTGCCGATGAGAGCTTGTTTAGAAAATCCAAGGAGTGTTACTCCGCTTTTGTTGACATCTTTGACAATGGCTTTTTGGTCAAGAAGGAGCTCAGCCTCAGGAGTTTTCCGAAAATGTTGATAGAAGAGAGAGTACTTTCTTGTGAAAAGTGGTGTTTCATTAACCCCGCGATAGAGGAGGTCATAGCCATATTTCTGTCGAATAAAAATGAGTTCAAGCAGTTTTCCCTGTTTTGCCGGCAGAGAAAATGTAAGAGATTGCTCGATCTGTAAATCTGAGAGGGGTTGGCAGGTATCAGTGACCACAGAAGTGGCAACAATAGCAAAGAAATTTTCGACAACTTTATTTTCGGCAAGAGCACAGACCGCTTCCGCCCCTTGAATAAAAGAAAAATCAGATGCAAGCCTTGCGTAGGTCCATTGTCGCGGTGCAAATGCAGCCTTGGCAGATCTTTCCTTTTTTTTTCCTCCCTCTTCCCCGCGGGCAAGGCTGCTAAATGGATCAGACATGAAAAATGCATGTACATTTTTTACATCACGCATCCATGAAATATTGCGAGGTCCCCATATTTCCAAAACAGGAAGAGCGCTATCGAGTAGTTCTGGTGAAAAAATATGTCCGCGGCCTTTTTTCAGCTCATTTATGGCATGCTGGTGCCCGACTCGTACTTCTCCCTTTATTTCTCCTGCCAGGATATCATATCGGTCACAGATGGAAATAATTTGAGCTATCAAGGGGAGCTCGCTTTTTGTGAGACCCTTTGGAAATCCTGTGCCATCCAGGTTTTCATGATGAGCTGCTATTGCTGGAGCAAAATGTTCAAGGGCTTTAACTGTGGCTACCAGCTCTGCAGACACCAGGGGGTGCTGTCGATACAATAAAGATTCTTTTGCCAGTACAGACGGTTCTTTTTTCAGTTCCTGTACTGATACTGAGCGGAGCCCGATATCGTGGAGAAGACCTGCCCATAGAGCATGAATTGGATCCACATCCAGAGAATTGAATGTTTTGGCGACGCGGTGGCAGTAAAAGGCAACTCTGTTGGAATGAAATTCTCTTCCTGTTCTCTTGCAATCCGGCACCTGAGCAATGAGCCAGAGTAACTGTGAGATAAGCTCCGGGACGGAAATTGAATCGATTTCCAGGGAATCAACGTCAAAAGTTGAACAGAATATTTCATCGGAAGTATTTTTTTTGAGAAGCGCAATATTTTCCTGTGTAGAGAATATTCGTTTTGCCGCTTCAACGATAACAGGAGAGACGCTGGCTGCTGATTGATTATTCAGGAATTTTCGTATGTCGGCAAGTGTTGATTGCGGATAACTGCGGATAAAGATATCCAGGAGATCTGCGAGATGGATGATACCACCTTCAGATGTTATATTATGCCTTGATTTTCCTTCTGGAAACCCGGTTCCATCATAGCGTTCGTGATGATCGGCAACCCATCCGGCAAGAGTTTGAAAGGGATGAAAACTTTTTAAGATATTGGCGCCGCGAGTGGAATGCTGCCGTGATTCCATATCCTGAAAGCCATCCCGCGCATGATGGAGAATATGCTTGTCAAGGCTCACCCCGCCGATATCATGCAGCAATCCGGCAATGAAGAGTTGGCCTGGCTTGTCATGGCTCAGCTGCCTGGCAATAGCTTGGGAAAGTTCAGCAACTCGCAGACCATGGGAAAGAGTGCTCTCTTCGTCCAAATCAAGAATTTTGGAAAGGAGGTGGATTGTTTCCCGAAAAATCTGTTGTTTATTATCAGAGGAGTTATCCATGTAAGTGTTTTACAGTGTGGTTCAGTGGAGCTACTGAACCAGAGTAATGCCGCTCTTTTCAGATTTATCCGAAAGTTCCTTTAAATGGGCTCGCTGAGCTGAAGCCACAAGGGATTCGATAATTGCGGCCATAGCCCGGGATGACAGATCAAATTTGATACCGAAGCGGTATTGGATTCCTTTTTTCTCACGTATTTTGGAAATATGGCGAACAGTACCATCCACTTTTACTTTTAATTCTCCGTCCAAAGTACAATGGATGGTACAGATTTCGTCTTCCTGAAACAGACACTGTTCTGTTTTTTGTATTTGAACGGCCATCCCATTAACACTGATATCAATGGGTTTAGTTTGTATGTTTGGACGCTGTTTGTTTCCTTTAACTAAAATGTCGAAATCCATATTTGCAGGAACTTTTGCCCGGAAAGCTCTGGTTCCACGAACCTGTCTGCCGATAACCGGGAAGGAAAGACATAAGACGGGGATTTCGCGAACCATGGCTAAATCCTGAAAAAATGTGCCAAATTCAATGGCACTGCTGGAAGTGAAAAGGCGGATCATGACTTTTTTTGCGTCACGAATATGAAGATTGCCCATTCCTGGTTCCAGAGGCAGGCAAATGATACGATTCATTTGTTTTAAATAATCTCCGGTAGAATATTCCGGTTCTTTCAATAGTGTTTCTCCGTCTTTTTCTATCACTTCAAGGTCGGGAAGATCATCGTAAATTCTACTGAAATATACTCTGGTCATACCATCCAGCTCTACCTCAAGAACTTTATTGTCGAGCAGTGCTGTCTGGAGACAGGTGAGCATACTGGAAGGTCTGATCATGAGATCGCCGGAATCCAGTGCATCTTCAACTATCTGATAGGTATAGGAGTAGGCGTCTTCAGGAAAAAAAAGCGCAATTTTTTTTTGTATGTTTTGAAGGAAGGCTTTTTTCTCTGATTCTTTTTTTTCCATTGGGATTATTTTTTTTGGTGTGTAACTATTCCCGATCAGTCAAGATATTCTTTCCTGAACAGTTCTTCAGCCTCTAAGGAACCGGCCAGGATGAGTTCATCTGTTTTTTCCAGGGGTTGGGTGGGATCTGGATTTGTGATAAACTGATCATTATTCTTCATTGCCAGCAGGCTGCATTGTGTTTTTTCCCGCATCTTTAATTCTGTTAAAGGTTTTCCAATAAAGGTATCAGGGGTTGGTACCAGAAAGACATTGAGTGCATCAGAAAAAAAAGAAACATCAGAGGGGTGGAGTATGTTCATGATAGATGTGGCACCCATGGAAGCTGATGAATTCACGAGGTCGGCTCCAGCCCTGTGGAGCTTGGGAACAGTACGTTCCGCTGTGGCTCTGCTCACGATTTGGATATCCGGACGTAACTGCCGGCAGTAAAAGGAAAGATAGATGTTCATTGCATCATTGTGGGGGGTAATGATTACTGAATGGGCATGATCAATTCCAGCTGCCTTCAGGATGTTGATATCTGCTGCATCACCGTGGATGTGATGCTTGTGATCTGTCCCGGTATTGTGACGTTTTTCTACAATCACATACGGAATTTTATTAGTATTCAGGAAAGCAGCCGCAGCTTTTCCTACTCTGCCACCACCAAGGATCAGTACTGTTGGCTCTGGAAGTTGTTGGGGAGGAGGGAGTGCCAGTTGTTCTCCTGCTCGTATCAGTTCGTCCTCTGTGCCCGCTATGATCAGGATGTTGGTCGAGGAGAGCGTGGCTTGCGGGGCTGGGGGCAGGATTTTTCCTTTTTCCAGCAGTCCAATGACCGTGATACCCAGTTTGTTTCTGAGACGTGACTCTGCAAGAGTTTGACCCGCGAGGTTGGTGTCCCGAACAGGAAATTCACCAACGCGCAACTCTTCAAATCGGCCGATAATATTTGTGCTGGAGAAAGGCATGCTTTGCTGGGCCATATTGACACCAAGCATACGCATAAATTGAAACACATGGGTGTTGCCTGGAAAATTCAGGATATCGAGAGAATGTTCAGTGTCAGCGCTGCAGGCAATTGGCACTTTACTGCTGATTTCCCGAACCGTGAAAGAGATGTTGGTATTCAACAGATCATCTGCAGTGCTGACAATAAGGGCAGCCTGGTCCGCCTGCATTTTTTCGTATGTTTCAGGAGCATCAATTTCACCGAGTACGACGTTGTATCCGGCATCATGTATTGTAGCAGCTGTTTGCTGATCACTGCAGACAAAACTGTAGTCAAAAAGATGTTTTTTCAGCTTTTCTACCAGGTTTCTAGTTAAGGGATCAAAATTTGTGATGATGACATGGTCTTCCATCGTTTCTGGAAGGGAGCGTGGGATTATTGAGTCTTTTTGAGCCTCAAGCCAGGGCGCCCAAAAGTATTGGATAAAAGCAAAGGGCAACATAATGAGAAGGAGAACAACCCCTGAAAGCAGGACAAGCAGAGTAAAGAGCAGGCCGAGGTCTGTATGGAAAGTGATGTCTCCAAAACCAAGAGTAGACATGACAGTGAGTGTCCAGTATAAGCCTGTGATCCAGCTGAAATTTCTTCCTTCGTACACCATGAGCAGGTGAAAAATAACGCTGTACAGAGCGATGATGGCGGTTAGAAATAAGAGAAAACGAACCAGAAGAAAGACGTTTTTCTTGGCCTTCTTGTTTTGTGCAAAAAGGAGAATTTGGAGCGGAAACAGTTTCATGTGACGGAAGAGTCTCCAGAGAAGATAGTGGATTCCAATGTGTTCAAGTTGTTTATGGTATTAAAGCATTTATTCTCCTTAACGCCAAGGTACATTTCGAAGGCAGCGATTTTTTAGACAGGGATCTGAATAGTTATGGTATTTATTGTATTTTACGGCGATTTTTCGTACTATAAGATGGTCGTAAAGGATACTGTCGGCTTGTGGGATTAAAGGCATCTGAGAGTTGCCTTGATATACTTTCTTCTACTCACTTTTTAATAAAAAAACTTTCATGCAACAAACCATACTGATTGTCGAAGATTCACCTGTCAACCAGGAGCTTCTGAGCAGGATTCTTACCAGAGCTGATTATAGAGTTCTGGCTGCCGGTTCAGGTGAAGCCGCTCTTGAACAGGTCAAATTGCTTCTTCCAGACATGATTATTCTTGATATTATGTTGCCTGGAATGGACGGCTATAGCATATGTAGACATTTGAAGAGTGATGAAAGGACTAAGGGTATTCCTGTGATTTTTATCAGTTCTCTCGACACAACCG
>JAYEOK010000009.1:6897-54104 GCA_034722915.1 Thermodesulfobacteriota bacterium
CCAGACATGATTATTCTTGATATTATGTTGCCTGGAATGGACGGCTATAGCATATGTAGACATTTGAAGAGTGATGAAAGGACTAAGGGTATTCCTGTGATTTTTATCAGTTCTCTCGACACAACCGGGGATAAAATTGGAGGTTTTGAGGCTGGAGGCGTTGATTATTTGACCAAACCGTTTCACTCTGCAGAGGTGCTGACGAGAATTTCCACTCATCTTCGAATAAGTCATCTGCAACATGAACTTGAGGAAAAAAATCAACAACTGAGTGCTGAAAAACAGAAATCCGAGAATCTTTTGCGTAATGTTTTGCCCGATCGTATTGGCCGGGAACTGCTTGCAACCGGGACTTGTGTTCCCCAACTTTTTATGGAAACCACGGTTTGCTTTGCAGATATTGTTGGTTTTACCGCTGCTTCTTCCACAATGCCTCCTGAGGTCATTATCCATGAGCTCAATGAAATCTTTACAGCTTTTGATCGGATATCACTGGAACACGACTGTGAACGGATGAAAACCATTGGTGATGCGTATCTTTTTGCCTGTGGTGTTCCCCAAAATGATTCTAATCACAGCGAAAATATTGCCCGTTCATCCCTGGAGATGATTGATTTTCTTGAAAATCGAAACCGGACAGCTGAATATAGGTGGCAAATTCGTGTGGGAATCCATAGTGGCCCATTGGTTGGTGGTGTGGTTGGCACAGAAAAATATCTCTACGACATTTTTGGTGATACGGTGAATATTGCTGCGCGTATGGAGGAATCGGCTCAGCCCATGCAAGTGAATGTTTCGAGTATGAGTTATGAACTCCTTAAAAATGCTTTCCTGTTTGCAGACGGCAAAGAGGTTGAGATGAAGGGTAAAGGAAAGCAGGTAATATATACCTTACTCGGTTCTTTGTAGTAATCTGTCCATCAACTTTCTATATAGATCATCACCGGAGAGCCGATGAGTGTTTCCAGGGGCTCCACCTCATATGTACTTCTTTGCAGATCTGCAAAGAGGGTTTCGATTTCGTTGTGCCAGATATGTATTTTGTTTTCTGTTTCCGGTGCAATATCATGAAGAAGAATGATGTCTCCTGGTTTGAGTCTGCTGAGAACACGCTCTGCCAGATTTGTAACTATTTTATTTCCACGATCAAAAGGACGGCAACTGAAGGTAACTGTCAGTAAATTTTCATTTTGCAGTACTGATTTCAGACGTGGATTAGTGATTCCAACCGGAGGTCGGAAGAGAAGCGTTTGAACACCATAACTTTTCAAAACGTCCTGAGTTTTTTTGATATCCTGTTCCAATCTTTTTTTACTTCGCAGCATCAGCAGATTGTCATGCTGCCATGAATGATTAGCGATAGTGTGACCTCCGGCAAGGATGTCTGCCATGAGATCCGGGTATTTTTCTGCTTTTTTTCCAATTACAAAAAAAGTGGCTTTGAAATTAAAGTGATCCAGTACATTCAGAAGGAATGGTGTGGAGAGAGGAGATGGGCCGTCGTCAAAGGTGAGGGCAACTGCTTTGCTATCGGTTATACTCTTGCTGATGATGGGCAGAAAGAATTCCCATTGCGGAAAAAATGGTGCCATAAGATAGAGCAGCAGAAAGAGAAAGAGAGGAATCAGGGCAATCCATGCGGCGATTTGAAAAAGTAAAATAGCCAGTAGTAAAGTGATGGCAGCCAGTTTTTCTGCCTGAGAAAAAAAGATTGTATGGGGCGGTTTGATTTTTTCTTTCATTTTTTATCGGCGCGTCCGATCAACCAGATTAATTCAGCATTTCTTTTGCTGACGATAGTGCTCTCAATTGTAAAACCACTTTTTTTCATGAGTGCATCCAATTTCTCAGCACTGCGGTAGTTTGCTTTACCACCAGAGAGTTTGATGCGGTAGTCCTCAAGTTTCCATGACCATGAAGGAGAACCCTCTGGTTGAATGACAACGCGTATCAGGAGTAATCCCTTGTTGCTTAAGGCCTGGTAACAGTCTGTGAAAAGAGTTGTTAGGCTTTCATCATCAAGATAATGAAGCATGTCCAGCAGCAGCACAATATCTGCCGGGTTTTCCAGGGCAGGCAGGTCAGCCGCGATATCTTCGACAATTTTTCCCCGTTTTCCCATGGCAAGAGCAGCCACTCTTACGCGTTCAGGGTTTGGATCCAGGCCAATAATTGTCGCGTTTGGAAAAAATTCCAGGCACCAGCAGCCAGGCACTCCATATCCGCAACCAATATCAAGGATTGTTTTGACCTTATCCCGATTCTTTGCAAGAAGTTCCGGCAGGTCGGCAAACATTGGATCTGTTTGCAGCTTAAACCGGGCAAACATTCTTGGATATACTTCCATGAGCCGGTATCTTTTTCGAACATGTTCAGAAAGTGATATATCTATGGAACACTCCTGTTTCCTGTTGGAAAAATATATTTCCAGGAGAGGGGGCAGGAGCAGAAATGCACCAAGCAGTGAATAGCCGATACCCAGCAGAGAAGTGATTCCTATGGATCGCAGGAGAGAATGTTCGGCCAGGCAGAGGACACCAAAACCGATCATCGTGGACACACCTGCCATAAAAACTGCCATACGAACAAGAGTAAATGATTGGTGTTTTGGATTGCGGTAGCGCTGGTGGGCTCTCACAAAAAATATAGAATAGTCTATACCCATACCCAGGATTACGATTGAGAGCATCAGGCCCGGAAGGTCCAGTGGATGATCAATCAGTTTCATGGTTCCCAGCGTACAGATATAGGAAAAAAACGAGGGCAGCAGAGTGATGAGGGTGAGTTGCCAGCTGGCAAAAAAGAAGAGAAGCAGTATGGCAATACTCAATGCTATGATCGCAAACATTGTGGTAAAGCTGCGAAACAGGATGTCTGCCAGTTGAGCAGAAAAATAGGCACCGTCAAATATTTTCCCTTCTTTTCCATAAGAGAGAAAGAAATTTTTGCTGTTGTAGTTTTCTCCAGGAGTTACGTTGATAAACTGGACCAGGTGGCCATCTTTTTTTGATATGGTCATGAGATTGTAAAATCTGGAGGGAATGACTGTGCTGTCTGGAGTGAAAGAGGGGGCAAGTAATTTGAGAAACTGCTTAAAAGCATCTTCCGAAAATCCTGAGGCAACGCCCTTTGTTTTGAGTTCTGTTTGCAGCTTTTTGGTCTTTTCATTGTTCCAGAATTGTTTCCATGCTGCCAGGTTTTCGGCGGCCTGTTGTTCGCCTGGGAATATCATGGATGGAACAAAGGCTGATTCTACTCTGCCATTTTTTTCGTCTTCAGTAATCTGTCGTAAAATCTGATCGTTTGTGTTCTGCAGGACAGCCATTGAATCCCCTGTTGTCATCAGCACGATTCTGTTACTGATGTTTCCCCATACTTCTGCAAAGAGTTTGTCTGCCGCAAGGGTCTCGGTGCTGACAGTGTTCATGCTTTCCAGACTGACATTAAAGTCAGGGCGTGCAAAAAAGAGTAAGGAAAATGCGAGAAGTGCAGCAAGAAGCGCCCCCAAACGTCCAGTGGAGTATAGTGTATCTACCAGACCCTGCAGGGGAAGATTTTGTCTGACAGAAGGAGGCATGGCCGGAGTGATACCGGGAAAGATGAAATGAACAAATAAAAAGGAAAAAAGAACCCCTGACGCCGCGAACTGGCCAAGTTGTACAAAGATTGGAAAGCCACTGAAATTAAGGGTGAGAAAGGCACCACATGTTGTGAGGACGGCCAGGATTCCAATGGCCCGGATTTCTCTCGATGCCTCCTTGCCTTTTGTTTTTTGGGGACGATCTAGAAAGAGCAGATAGGCAATGCCGTGGTCTACGGTGATTGAAATTATAGCACCTCCAAATCCCAGGACCATGATGGAAATGGATGTATGAAACAGAGAAAAAATAAAAAGGGCAACCGCTGTACCTGCCAGGGCTGGCAGCAGGGAAAAGAGTCCAAGCAGGGGGCGTGGGAAGGCAATAAAAAGAAGCAGTCCGATGCCCGCTGTTGAGAGAAACAGGGCCAGATTGACATCATGACGGATAATCTTTTCGTTGTCCAGTGCTGCCCGGTAGGCTCCCACCGGGGTGATACTTACCTGCACTCCCTGAGGGCTGTACTCTCCTGTCAGTTCAGCTGAAATATCATCCAACAGGGCTGAAATTTGTCTGGCTGTCGCTGTATTTGTGCCAGCTGTAACAGGCCGTGCAGTGACAAGAAGATGGCGATTGTCTGGTGAAAATACAAAACCCTGGTAAATCCTGGTGTCTGGCAGAGGTGCCAGCTGTGCCATTTTTGCCATGATCGGTTCCATGAAGCCAAGGGGGTCAGCCGCAATAAATCTGCTTTGTCCAATGCCTTCAAGTCCGCTGAGTGTTTGCAAAATGTCTTGAAAACGTTTGTCGATGAATTGTTTTTCGAGGCGGGGGGCGATCTTCTGTTCAAGTTCCTGTTGTGAAAAGAGGATGGGCAGGTTTGTTGCAACATGGAGGGCAAGATCAGGAATCAGGGTGGAAATTTCACTGTTTCCCACCTGGGCAAATAATGTACTGCTGCGAAGACGATTTTCAACATATTTTCCACAGGCCACAAGGATGTCAGGATCTTCCCTGTTGAGTGTAATGTCCACCGCAATCTGATCGTGAATGGGGTGGTTGTTGAAAATCTCCAGGGCATCGCTTATGATTTTTTCGTCGGCGGGCAGGGATCGCACAATATCTGTATCAATATCCAGGCGAAGGATACCAGTAGCAGCAGTTCCAAATATCAGGATAAAAACAGTTATGAGGAGGCGATAGTTAAACAATTTTTTTGTTTTGCTGATGTTTTGTCAGGAGCAGCATGTTTTCATGATCAGCAGGATGAGTGCCATGAATACAAAGACGTGACCATAGACAATAAGGAGTTTATGGCGTTGATAGATTTCATTTGTCCGTTGAATGAAAGGCAATCCACCCCAAAATCTTCGTATTTTGTCGAGAAAAAATATCTGATTATCACTACTCGCCCCACTTTGGAAGGCAATCATGGGGGAAAGCGCAAAAAAATCTGTACCGTGTCTTCGCAGCAGGGTATCAAATGGAATGTTGTCCCACGATATCTGCGTAATGCGTTTGGCAAACCGATGATTGAGAGCATACGCATGGGCCAGACAACGATATTGAATTTCTACTACGGATTGGGTATCAGTGTTTGTCGTCTTACTGCTGATTGCTCCCAGGAAGAAGGCATTCCAGACTTGACTGTTTTTCAAAAATTTTTGAGCATTCAACAGTACCTGAGGCTGGAAGTTTTTAATGAGAATATCGTCTTCAAAGACCAGAATGTTTCTGGCTCCTGCCTGCAGGCCTTTTTTCAGACATTTCATGTGAGATTGAAAAATTCCCTGCTCCTGATTTGCAGGGTGTTTTTTGACAAGGATAAATTCAACCCGTTCAAGCAGCCCAATATCTGCAAATTGTTTTTTGGCTTCTGTTCTTCTGTCAATACGAGTATCTATTGAGATGCAGTAGATTTTGTCAAAAAAACGCCAGGGATCACACAAGGCTGTCATGTTTGTCCTTTGTACATAAAAAGATATTTCCGGAGGCAAGGAGGGTGCTGGAACAGCTCAGAACGTTCATAATAAAAATTGCTGACATTGATTTTGTACGCATCGCCATTGAAGAGCAAGCGGATTTGTCGTCATTCAAGGAAAAACCTTCTTTGCAGGTTGTTGCAGGTGTCTTTTTGATCTGCATCAGCTCACTTCTTGGCTGGCCTGCTGTGGCTGTTTGTGGTGTTGTGGCTGTTCAACTGGACGAACCTCTGATTGCTGTGATCGGCGGGCCAATGGTGTATGGCTTTTCCCACCTTGTTTTTCTTGCCGGGATGTATTTCTCAGGTGCTAAATACACCGGTATCTTTTTCCGCTGGTTCTGTAGAGTCACTGTGGAAAAAATGTTAGTCTGGGCAGCTCCGCCGGAGGTGTGATTGTGCCGCCACTAATGTCCCGCATTCGTAAGTCTGTTACTGTCTCATATACTGTTCCTGCTGAATCAAAAATTGATATATCAAACAAAAGTTCATCTTTTGTCTGTGATACAGGGGTGACTACGGTGTTGTAACTCTTTCCCGGCCTGGTGGGTTTATGGATATGTCGCCTGGCAAAACCAACCGGAAAAGGAACAAAATCTGAAATGCACTGCCCCAGTACGCAGGCTGCATGCATGGCTCCATCAAGCGGGAAAGGTGAGCCCAGCTTTTTTTCCATCCTCTGCTGCTGTGGTAAAACAGGTGATTGCAGAGTACCCAGGGCAGCCTTGTTTGAGATGTGAAGCTTACCGGACAAGCTGCGATACGTCGGGCCAAAGGGAACCAGTTCCCTGTAGATTTGTTCTGCATCTATGGAGATATCTGCTTTTTTTGCTATGGCCTGCTTTCCAGCCGAATGCTTTTTGAGGCTGTGAGTCGAAAATGTTATTTCAGCATGTTTTTTGATTCTGCTTATCTTTTTAAATTGTATCCGGCTGAGTAGCCTGACGCAGAGATCATCGCCATTTTCTTCATATTCCACCAGAGCTGACAGCTCAGTTGTTTTTTCTGGAATCTCCAGAAATTTTGAGAAGCTGGCCCTGATCATAGTTTCAGGATGAATAGCAGCGTTTTTTTTACTGGCAATGGAGGCCAGCAGCAACATAATCTCCACAGCCGGAAAAATTACCAGCCCATTGAAATGATGATCTCTGAACCAGGGCTGGACAGGGATTGTGATATCTTTACGGCTGCACATCAGCCCTGCGGGAAACTTTCCCAGAGTTTGATGGTCTTGTCATCAATTTCCACTGGAATGGAGGCACTGTTCACTGCACAATGCCTGGTAAAGCCAGTGCATATAATTTCTCCGTCTTCAGCCCTTGTGATCAGATAATCAAACTGCAGTTTTACAAGTTCAAGCTTTGCCGGTCTGGTGTGGATAAACATCAGATCGTCATAGAAGAGCGGGGTATAATAGTTGAGCTCTATTTTGATTATGGGATAGACGTAGCCGCTTTCTTCAATCTGTTTATATGGATAATCTGCGCCGCGCATTAACTCGGCTCGACCATACTCAAAGTATCTCAGATAGTTGGCATGGTAGACAACCTGGGAGCGGTCTGTGTCCACATACAGAGTACGCATTTCACTGCGATGCCAGACAAGGCCGCTGTTTGTGTCTTTTTGGTGAGCTGGATGGCCTGGCACTGGTTCGGGGATAAATGGTTTTGGTCGCATGGCTTTTATACTCCCCTGAAGACAATGCAGCAGTTGGTGCCGCCAAAGCCAAATGAGTTGGAAAGCACATGTTCGTAACTCTGCGCACGTGTCTGATTGGGGACAACATCAATGTCGTCAAAAGCAGGATCAGGAATATGATTGACTGTTGGCAGGAGCAGTGATTTGGACATGGCCTCGATGGAGAGTGCTGCCTCAATGGCTGCTGAGGCACCCAGGCTGTGTCCGACCTGTGATTTGTTGGCAGTAACCGGGATTTTACTGATCTGTTTGCCAAATATTTCACGCATACATTCTACTTCTGTGGCATCGCCGGTTGGTGTTGATGTGCCATGTGCATTGATGCTGCCGATATCATGCGGGCTGATTTCTGCATCATCAATGGCATCGTGGATTGCCTTGACAATGGTTTCTTTGTTTGGCCTTGTGAAATGCTTGGCGTCCGAGGTCCAGCCAATCCCTGCAACTTCCGCTTTTTTTATAAGCCCTTGTGATTCAATCATATCTTCTGCTGCAAGGAGAAGCACAGCAGCACCTTCTGAAAGCACAAAGCCCTTGCGGTCAAGGCTGAAAGGGCGTGAGGCTGAAGTGGGATCATCGTAGGCGCGATCTTTGGGACCAACTTTTATGGTGGCCAGCATATTGGAAAAACCCTGAATAATTTCCGGAATAATACAGGTCTCCACACCACCGGCCAGCACAAAATCACAATCCCCGTCTCGAATCATTCTGGCACCCATGGCAATGGCATGATTGGCTGAGGCACATGCACCCTGCGGAGAGAAAATCGGGCCTGTGAAGCCCAGCAGCATTCCAGCCTTGCCAGCGGGCAGATTGGCGCAAACATTGGGAAGCAGGTATGGACTCACCTTGAATGGTCCACGGTTGACATAGTTATCCATGGCAATACGGTAGGCATCTGTGCCGTTTAATGCGGAACCTATCAGACATGCTGTCCTTGGCCCGGTTTTCCTGTTCATCTCAAGACCGGCGTGTGTTAAAGCCTGCCTGCACATCTCCATGGTGAGAAAGACATAGCCCGCATTCCAGATTGATGCCTCTTTGAGCGTGACATAGGGAAGCGTGCCGGGATCCCAATCCGGAATTTCACCCACCACATTACTGCGACTCTCTGTTGCACAACGCGTAACTCGCCGAAACCCGGCCTGACCGTCAACGGCAGCCTGCCAGGTTTTGTCGAACGTGTTACCAAGGGGCGTGGCTGCCGCATAACCTGCTACAAATACTCGTCTATTTAAGGGCGCTTTCATAGATGTTTTTTTATATAACCCGTTTGAAAATAGCACAACTGTTACAGCCGCCGAAGCCAAAAGAGTTCTTTAAGACAAACTCCTGCTCAAGTGTTCGTTTTCTGTTTGCCACACAGTCAATATCAATTTGCGGGTCAGGCTGATAGTTGATGGTTGGAGGAAGGATTCCATCACGCATGCCTTGAAAGCTGAAGATTGATTCTATCACACTCGATGCCCCCATGGCATGGCCGATGAGGGATTTATTTGCGGTAACCGGAGGAATGTTATCACCAAATACAGCCCTTAGTGCATCATACTCCACCTTGTCACCCACCCGTGTTGATGCTGCATGGCCATTGACAGAGGCAATATCAGCCGGAGTTATCCCGGCATCAGCCAATGCATCTTGCATACACTGTTTGATGGTGTCAAAATAGGGGGCCACAAAATGATGGGCATCCGAGGTCATTCCCCATCCTGCAAGCTCTATATTGAATGGCAGATTATGATTTTCGGCAAATTCAGGTGTGGCAAGGATGACAGCTCCGGCCCCTTCGGAAATTACAAATCCCCGCCTGTTTTTAGAGAATGGACGACTTGCTGACTGGGGAGGCTCTTCCTGCCCTTCTTTTGGGATATACACTCCGTTCATGGTGTAAAAACCTGCCACAATGGGTTCAACAAGTGCGAAATCAACCGCCCCGCAGATGGCGACATCTGCTCTCCCCTGAGCTAGAAACATGGCCCCTGTGATTATGGAAGTAAGGCCCGTGGCACAGGCCGTAACCGGCGTTACAATGGGCCCCTGGGCTCCTGTCTGGATGGCGATTTTGCCGCCAACCATGTTGATACAGGAGTTGGGGTTTGAGTATGGAGGAGGAAGTTTGTTTTCCGTTCGCATACGTCTGTCAGCCTTTAAGACTGCATCCAGGCCGCCAATGGCTGAGCTGTAGGTTACTGCAACCCGGGGAGCGAGTTCCGGTGTTATCTCAAGGCCACAGCGGTCAAGGCTTCTGGCAACGGTGAGCATTGCGTATTTGAAAACCGGGGAGCTCCAGCTGGCCAGATGTCTGGCAGTGAGAAAGGGGTATTTTTTGTTTGTGTCGTCAATATCAGGAACCTGTCCTGCGATACGGACTGGAAAATCTTCTGCAAGCGGGAAACGGGAGAGTGGTCCGATGCCACTTTCTCCGGCCAAAGCTCGTTGCCACTGCTGCTCAAGATCAGTTCCAAGTGCGGATATGGCGTTGTAGCCGATGATAACCGGTTTGTTGTTTCCCATGGGATGAAGTGAGTACTACCAGGGGATGAATTGATATAATTTGGCAAACATCTCGTACACCTCAATCCAGTTCTGAAGATCCTTCGGTGTTTTGATGTGAGCCCGTTTGTTGACCATGACCCAGCTCATGTGCGCTGCACCATCTTTACAGGTGGAACAATCACGGGTTTCTGAAGTACAGCAGCGATGCACGGTTTTAAGATCAGAGGCCCAGCGGATAAAATTGGTGAGACGTTTGGGGCGTGGTTCGCGGTTGTCCCTAGGTTCAGTCACCGAAGGACATTCCAACCAGCCGAATGTTCGGCCAAGCATTTTGCCAGTGGTGATAATTTCATGGTAATATCTGGATGAAACAACAGTGCCGGGATAGCTGTCAAGCATTGCGTCCATCTCGGCACGTATTGCTGCCAGTTCTTCAGGCTGCCATGAAAATCCATCCACACCTTCATCGTTGGAGAGCAGCTGCATGTGGACTTTTAAACCCACAGCCTCGATTTTTTTGATGATTCTTTCAGTCTTACCCAGTTGTTTCGGAGTGATGGTGTAGAGATAATAGGCGTGAGGATCGCCTTCGTAGTTGGCACTGGTGATTTTGAAGGTATCCTGTCCACGCAGGGTTATTTCATCCTCAGCATCACCCCACAGGGAAAGACCAACCATCATATCAGGAAAACGGTCACGGGGAACCTTGATCAGACCGTTGGTGGCGCAGAAAGTGGGTAAGCGCTTGTAAAAAGATTCAATTCTGTCCATGCAGAGTGTGGGTTCTCCACCAATGAGGATGGCCAGGTTCACGCCCCGGTCCATCTCTTTTTCCACAAATGCATGCCATTTATTCACGTCCTTTTCTTCCGATGCTCGTTCATGCTCACCGGATGAGAAGAAGAAACAGCCTTTACAACGCAGGTTACAGCGATCCGTTACATCGTAGATGGAACTGCGTATATTAAGCTTTGATATTTTTTTGTAGCGCGCATACCAATGATCGTCTAATAGGGAACTTACTGTTTTCATATGGTTTAACTCTGTTCTGGTGGCTCGATCATTTCTTTACAAAGATTTTCACCTTTCTCATATCCCTTAACCCAGACCGCAAGATAGGTGTCCACATAATCAAGCCAGGCGGAAAAGTTTCCGGGATTATCTGCATGGCGATACATCCTGGCCGTGACCACAGCACTGCCGGCAGCATAATGGCGGCAGTCATTACAGTCTGTATCAGGTACACAGCAGGCTGCAGCACGATCCCATTTCAAGTCTGTTCGGTATTGGCGGAAAGATCTGCCAAGGCCGATGTCCGTTGACGGGTTCATACGCGGATAGGAACAGGAAAACAGATCGTGCAAGCCCTGTTCATGGGTGTGAGCAACTATATTATAGGGCGAGAAAATTACGGTCTCTGGAAACTCTGCCAGCAGTTCACTCATGACAGTTCGGGTGCGGGCAAGGGTTTCAGCGGTGTGGCGCAAATGACCTTCATAGCCGACTGGTGCGGAAAACATGTTAAAAGTAATCTGCAGACCGTCTGTGGCCAGCATTTCAGTGACCTCTCTGGCTTCTTCAATGTTCATCGAGGTAAATGTGTAGACCCAGATGGCTCTTGCATCATTTTTATAGTTTTTTATCTGTCTGGCCAGCATATTTTTTGCCTTTCGTACTTTAAGGCTGGTTTCATCATTACCCCAGACAGAGATGTGGATACGGTAATCGATTTCTTCTGCCAATGGTATTAACCCGTTAGTGGCAATACAACCCAGAGGGATGACATCGTAACAGGTCTTGCATAAATCCGGTACAAGGGCAGATTCGGCACCGGCCAGCACCACAAAAGTAATACCCCGTTCTTTCTCGGCTTTCATGAGCTGCTGCCAGTCGTGAACGTTTAGATTCTCTTCGGCAAACTGTTTTTCACCGGCAAAGTAATAACAGCCTTCACAGCGGATATTGCAGCGATTACTCATGTCATACGTGGATTCGCGCAGGAAAAAGTATTTGCGTACTTTTTCAAAACGATCCCGGATGGCAGGGATCGCAAGAATATCAGAGAATTTATATTCTTTTTGACTGTTATTGTTTTCCATGAGCAATACCGGCTTTTGTATTTATTTCTCGTCTGCCAGTTTGGTACTGATATATTTTGCAATAATACGCACAGTGGTAAGTTTAGGGTAGTCATCTTCATCGATTCTGACTCCGTACTCATCACGGATAACCAATGCGATGGTGGCAAGATCCATGGAATCGATGCCAACCTCGTCCACCAGGTCAAGATCCGCGTCAAAGGTTAAAGGCGTAACATCTTCCAGTTTTAGTTCGTTTATGATGATCTCAGCAATACGGGTGATTGTCTGCTTGGTATCTGTTGTCATTGACAAGCTAGTGCTCCTTTTTGGGGGCCAGTACCAGCCTGCCGGAGCAGACTTCTTGTTGCTTACTGGTTATACGAAAATGGTAGTGATTTTCTTTTTTTCCAGGCACGGCATGAATGTCGAGAATATTTCCGGGCCGGATAATTTTTTTAAATTTAATTCGTGTTAAGGTTTTTAATGATAAATCTTTGTCCAACACTTTCGCAATGGTTTCGGTGACTATGTTCAGTTGGGCAATAGCTGGTAATATGGGGTCGTTTGGGAAATGCCCGCTAAACCAGGGGGAATTTTTGTCTGCGCTGACTTTTGCAATTATTGAGTTGTTGTTATCAATCCCTGCTGAAAAGTATGAATGCCACATATGCAATTTAATCGTTCGTTTTTAATGCTTGTTTTATCTACTGGTTTAATTGGTTTGACTATTTCTATCAGCATTGTTTGCCAATGGATATTCCCAAAGAAGAATACTCAATGCTTGTACCAGGAAAAGCGAAAAAATTCAAATGTTCTAGCACTGTTTTAGTGCCTTACTCCTGAAAAGCTGTAATAAAAAACAGGTAAGCGTAGACTCCGAGAAAACTTGAGACTATTTTAAAATGAATAAGTTATAAGTACAACCAAGGCACTTATGCCGGCCTCACTTACCGTTTACCGGTGTTAGGAAAAGAGCGCATATCTGGAAAACGGTGGAGTAAGATTTTTTGTTGTGAATTTTTGTTATGCTCATTGTCTGGTTTTGGTGGTTGCATGTAAAAGGAAAAGAGCATGCAAAATAAAATAAAAAGTTTTACTGTCATCCCTTTATCTGAAATGCTGCTTGGTCAAGGAGTTCTGTCTGATAATAGTCCGGCATAAGAGTAAAAGGAAAAAATATGAAACGAGTTCTTGAGCCGGGATTGATGAATGATCCTGAACAGGCTGCTGTGTATGCGGGAGCCGGTCTGGACAGTGCTTATTACCTGTTTGTCTGGTGTTTCCAAAAGTATTTTCCTGATCTGCCGCTGGAAAACACTATTCTTGACCTGGGATGCGGTACGGCTGGCATAGCGATACGTTTAGCTAAACTTTTTCCGCGTTGCAAGATAGATGGTGTGGATGGAGCGTATCATATGCTGGAGTATGGTCGTCAAGCTGTAAAGCAGGAAAATTTGGAATGCCGGGTGAAGCTCATTCAAGGTATATTTCCCGATAGTGTGGAGCTGCGGTACAGCGATTATGGGGTTATTGTTTCAAATAGTTTCCTGCATCATTTGGTGGATCCCATGGTATTGTGGGATGCACTTTATAAGTATGCTCAATCACATGCTGCAATCCTGGTTATTGATCTTCTCCGGCCCTCAAGTGAAGAAGATGTGCAGGATGTGGTTGGAAAATATATGCAGGATGGCTCGCCATTGCTTCGTCAGGATATGATGAGTTCGCTGCGTTCTGCGTTCACAATGGAAGAACTGGAAACTCAGTTACAGAGTGCCGGCCTGGCCGAAGACCTGCACTTGACGAAGGTGAGTCCTTTTCAATTTGCAGTTTACGGAAGATTGACTGGAAATTATTAATGAGTTGATTTTACGAGGAAATTGAATGGAATTAAGCGTTGCTGCAAATTGGGACATGGAGTTGCTGGAGGGACTTGGGGAGATTCCTGAGGTCACTTCAATTTATGCAAAACTGCCTTTTGATATAGTAGGTGGGGGCAGGGCTGGTATTGTCGTCCCGACTGTAAACTGGGAGTCTGCTGAAGCCTACATCCGTGCTGCCCATGAACGCAGTATAGCATTTTGTTACCTCCTGAATGCGCCATGTCTTGGTAATCTGGAACAAACTCAGGAAGGCAAAAAGCAGATATTGACGTTTATTGGACAATTGGTGGGTATGGGGGTGGATAGTGTATCGATTGCAAATCTTGCAGTCGTGGCACTGGTGCGTAGTAATTTCCCGGATCTGGCTATTCGAGGTAGTGTATTAAGCTGGCCTACTAATCTCTCTCGTTTAAAATATCAGGAATCACTTGGTGTTGATCCACTTATTATTCCTTACAGTGATTTTAATCGTGATTTTACCCTGCTGCCTAAAATTCGTTCCGGGCTTTCATGTGGAATGCAATTATTTGTCAATGTTTCGTGTATCTATAATTGTCATTACCTTGCAGAACATGCCAACAGTGTGGGGCATGCCTCTCAGATTCAGCAAGGTGTGCAGAAAGTAAATACGTTTCTTGATTTGTATCTTTGGAAGTGCACCCGTAGACGTCTGTTGAACCCGGAACTTTTTCTGATGAGTCGTTGGATTCGCCCTGAAGATCTTCATGTGTACGAGGCTATGGGGTATGATGAATTCAAAATTATTGACCGATCACGTTCAACAGCGTGGTTGTTACGAGCGACCAGGGCATATGCTGATCGTCGTTATGATGGGAATCTTCTGGATATTCTTTCGCTGGAAATGCTTGGTGATCCAGCTGGTTTTCATGACGATATCGAAGATCAGGTACGTGAGCGCATGCGGCATTATGAAACAGAAGAACGGCATTTAATGCTTCGCATGCTTAAGCTGCGCCGTCGGCTCCTGACGTTTGATATCACAATCGATAATAATGAATTAAACGATTTTCTGGAAGGTTTTCAGAAAATCCGATGTGCTGAAACCTACTGCGAGGATTGTCGGTATTGTCATAAATATGCTCAGAGAGTTGTGCGTTATGACCGTGCAGAAGCTGCTGTTCTAGCCAGAGATATTGGAGAGTTACTTGATGATTTTTTGACCTTGCAAGTGTGAAGTCGGAGCAGATTGCTGCCTGCTGAACTCCATGGCCGTTACGTTTATTCCAAATCCTACAATCAGAACTTTTTTGTCGTGTTTCACAATGCCTTCTTCTAAAAGGTGTGTTGCCATGACTGCCGCAACAGAAGACGCAGAGGCAAACTCTCCTGTGAACTTCCGGTAATGGATGACAGGGACATCAAGACCTGTTTTCTGCATAAAACTGTCCAGTTGGTTTTCTCCGTTGTTTGCGTCAGCAGCAGGAATGCCGGCAAGTATCATTGCGCAGTCATTGTGTAATGCATTTTTGTCCAAAGCAGCAATCAGCGTCTCAATAATGTTTTCAGTCTGTTTTTGATAAAATGTAAGTTTTACGGAAATTTTCCCTGGTCTGGCCTTTCTGCAAAGATACAAACTCCCACCTCCATCAGCAAGGGGAGTGGCCTCTGTAATTGATGGATCAAAAAGGCGAGAGAACTGTTCATGGGCTTCGTCGGCTGCCAGAACAAAGGCCGATGACGATGTGTCGTCAAGAAATGAGTCTGCAGCAAGCAGTGCCTGCTCAAAGGAATAGTCGCCGCCGCTACTGGTGATGTTGGCTCCTGTTGCCCGGTGCATGATCGCAATTTGTCCGGCAGCGCTGTTGTGTACTGATCCCACAAAATCAATGGGGCTGGGGAATTTCTCTTTGCTGCTCTGTAATTTGTCGAGGAAATCGTAGGTTTCGGAAAGTGCGCCCCAGCCACTGCCCAGAAACACGGAGTCAGGTGCCTGTTCCAGACCGGAATCTTCTTTGGCGGCAGCCGCCAGAGCCAATGCTATTTTGGAAAAACGCTTCAATCTTCGTATCTTTCTGGCAGGCAGTTGTTGGGAAACACTATTTTGATCAAGGACACCGGCTAAAGTTTCCAGTTTTACGAATTTGTCCATACTTTCTTTTGTGTGTCCGGCTCCTGTGATACACGCCTTGCCAAGAATAGTAAGGGGTGCGCTTTTTCCTGTTGCGCTTTTGTCTATTGGTATAGCGGCTGAATATTTTTCAGCTCTGCCAATTACAAGGCAGGCATTGTTGCCACCAAAGCCAAAAGAGTTGGAGAGTACTACTGATATCTGCCGGGGATCCGGTTGCAGAACTGGAATGAGATCACAATTCGGGTCAGGAATCTTACAGCCGGTATTCGCCGGGAGAAAGTTTTTGTTTAAACAGATTGTTGCAATGGCCGCTTCAATTGCACCTGATGCGGCAAGCCCGTGGCCCGTGGCACCTTTAATAGAGGAGAGCGGAGGTGGTGTGGCAAAAACAGTATGCACAGCCTTTGCTTCAGCAAGATCATTGTCTGGAGTAGCAGTTCCATGGAGGTTGATATAGTCGACATCTTTTGCTGCAATCCCACCATTCTGTATGGCTGTTTTCATGGCAGTTGATGCGCCTTTTCCATCAGGGTGGGGAGATGCCGGATGATAGGCATCACATGAAAGGCCACAGCCAAGAATCTGCACCGGTGAATTTTCCGGCTTAGTTGTTGTCAGTAACAGAATCGATGCTCCTTCAGCAACTGACATACCCTGCCGATTAGCATCCATGGGTTTGCTGCCTTCCGGATCAACAAGTTGGAGAGAGTTGAACCCAAAATAAGTCAGCCTGCAGAGCGAATCAACACCTCCGGCAAGCACCCATTCAGCCTTGCCGGATTGGAGCATTCTGACGGCCATACTGATGGCTACAGTACCTGAAGAACAGGCTGTAGAGACAGTAAGAGCCGGCCCTGTGCAATGCACTGCTTCTGCAACTTCTTCTGCAACAGTGGTCAATCCGTGATAACGATATTTTCCAGCTTCCTGTACATTTTCTGCCAGTAGATTTTCAGTAGTGAGTATGCCGCCGGTGGTGGTACCCAGAATTACAACATCAGGGATATGGGCATCATTTTCCAAAGCCTGTTTAGCTGCAATGACTGCCAGATTATGGGTGCGGGGCAGAGGGGAAGAATTATCCGGGCAGCCCTGGACCTGACCAACGGGAAGAGAGGGTTGTTGTTGAACTGCAAAGACAGTCAGGGATCCAATGGCAGAGACATTTTTTTTCAATGCCTGCTCAGTTGCATCCAGCCCACAGCCCAAGGGGCTGATAATACCAATGCCGGCAATATAAATGTTTTTTATCGTACTGCTCAAGAAGATAACGTGGGGGATGTTTTACGTATAAAGTCGGCAAGTGTTGCAAGTGAGGTGAAAACTTTTTCCGCGATTTCTTTATTGTTGATTACCACACCATATTCTTTTTCAACCATGACTACGATTTCAAGGACATCAATGGAATCGATCCCCAGATCACCTCCAACCAGCTGTGCGTTTTCGTCAAAGTCTTCTGGCGTGACATCCGTCAGGTTGAGGATCTCAATCAGGTGTATTTTAAGCTTTTCTGTTAATTGATTCATAGTCGTCTGTAGCTTTTGGGTATAAAATTATCTTGTTTGGAGCTGTTTTTTTAATAGGTGGAAGTATATCTAAAAGAGGAGCTTCTTGCTATTATTATTTGTTCTCTCTGTTGAGTTCCTGAAATACTGCCTTGGAAAGCTGGGCTATAGCACCTCAAAATGTAAAGACTGGAAAGGTCGCGCGAGTTGTTTTGTTCAGCAGCGATCTTGAACTTGAATGGGGAAAATCATTGATTACTACCGCTTGAGATTCCAGATTAAGTTTAATTTTTTAGTTGTTTTCGCACAATCAGCTTGATATTCTTATGGTGCATAGAAGCCTCTATTTTTGGTTTTGGAAAAGGCTGCTTAATGGTGAAGGTATTGTTTAAAGAAATATAACGGCCTGTGGGCCAATGTTCGAACGAATCATTTAAGCAGTGAAGAACTGCAGTATCAATCCTGGTATCAACGGCAGGTTGTGGTGGGTTGGTGGGATCCCCAAAATTTCTGCGCAAACAGGGGCGGCTCTGGACGTGGATCTGGCGTTTTTTGATAGTCGCATTACCCGACGGATTATGAAACAAATTGGTTGGGAAGGGCGTTTTCGGCAGGATATTAAGCGTCTGGAATGCAGGAATGTATGTAAATATTCGGCTAGCACCCCATCTTCGCCCGATCCGGCTTTTGCGCATATGAACCAATATAGCTCTTAAGCCGGCTTGAGCGAATCTGGGGCGCTATCCAAACATTTACAATTGACGGATTGTTGCACGAATTTTCCTTCAACCCGAATATTTACGAATGTATTTAAAGATATTGAGGGATATTAGTGCCTTACTCCTGGAAAGCTGTAATGAAAAACAAGAAAACTTGAGAGTATTTTAACATGAATAAGTTACCAAGTATGACCAAGGCACTTATACCCCTCAAGGGGGTACTGAAAAGAGTGCCGGCCTCACTTACCGTTTACCGGTGTCAGAAACTATAATGCAGTTGTATAATTTTGAGTTTACCGAGCAGGAAATTAAAGAGGCAGTGGCCGAAGACAGGTTGTTGTCCATGGAAATTGAATTTAGTCGTATCTGTAATTTTTGTTGCTCCTATTGCTATGTACCAGAGAAAACAGTGTGCAAAGGTGAACTTTCAAGAGATGAATTGAAAGATGTGATCCTGCAGGCAAAGGCGCTTGGTGCCGGGAAAATTATCATTCTGGGTGGAGAACCAAGTATCTACCCCCATCTTCCTGAAATGTTACAATTCCTTGCGGCGAATGGTTTTGAAATAGAGATGTTCACCAATGGTACGGGTGTGGATGGAAGACTTGCATCGCTTCTGGCAGAATTACATGTGCGTGTGGTTTTAAAACTCAATTCCAGAAAGGCTGAAGTTCAAGATCATCTGGCCGGAAAAAAAGGTGCCCATGCCATTATTCTGCAGGCTTTTGAGAATCTGCAAAATGCAGGTTATCCCGCAGAAGATAAATTCCTGGCTCTCTCCACCATTATCTGTCAGTCCAATTTTGAAGAGTTGCCAGGCCTTTGGCAATGGATACGAGATCAGAATATTGAACCCTACTTTGAGGTACTCACTCCCCAGGCCAATGCCCTTGATAATATCTGGCTGCAGGTGGATTCTTTGCGCCTGAAGGAACTTTTTGCCAAACTATCAAAAATAGATCAGGAAAAATATAATCGCCATTGGGAACCTCAGCCGCCGCTTGTTGGAAATAAATGTATGCGACATCAGGTTTCCTGCCTGGTGACAGCCACCGGTGATGTGATGCCCTGCGTGGGAGTGACCATCCCCCTTGATAATATCCGTAACAGCAAACTTGGTGATATCCTGAAAAATTCTCAGGTGGTAAAGGATTTAAAGAATTTTAGGGAGATGATTAAAGGGGAATGTCGAGAGTGCGACAAGGCTCATGAATGCTACGGCTGCAGAGGAGCGGCCTATCAGATCACCGGCGATTATCTGGCCTCTGATCCTACCTGCTGGCGAAATCAGAAACAGGAGAATAGGGAAATTATATTCCCTTTGCCATAGGCGTTGCAGGTGCTGCTGACTGTTGCATTGTCAGTATGTAATCCGCAAGTTCTTCAATGGTTGTTACATGCCTTCTGAATGATTTAGAGTCCGGCAGGCGAACTGCAAACTTTTTTTGCAAACCAACGGATATCTGCAGCGCATCTAACGAATCAAGTCCAAGTCCGCTCGCATCTGAAAATATTTGCACATCGTCAGCAAAATTTTCAACCTGGATATGGTCGATGTCACATTCTTCAAGGATCATCTGCTTGAGGCGCATTTTCAGCTCATTGTTGTTTGAATCGTTCATTTAGTGCCTTACTCCTGAAAAGCTGTAATAAAAAACAAGAAAACTTGAGACTATTTTAAAATGAATAAGTTATAAGTACAACCAAGGCACTTATGCCGGCCTCACTTACCGTTTACCGGTGTTAGTGCCTTACTCCTGAAAAGCTGTCATAAAAAACAAGAAAATGAAAAGTTCTTTTAACGTGAGCCTGTTGAACATACCAACAAGGCACTTATGCCGGCCTCACTTACCGTTTACCGGTGTTAGTGCCTTACTCCTGAAAAGCTGTCATAAAAAACAAGAAAATGAAAAGTTCGTTTAACGTGAGCCTGTTGAACATACCAACAAGGCACTTATGCCGGCCTCACTTACCGTTTACCGGTGTTAGTAATAAGTGTAGAGGAATATATTGTCAACCGCGTAAACGTTTGCTCAGAATAGTTGCAGCCAGGAGAAGCAGGCACAGTCCAAATCCACAGAGTGCCATTGCTTCCGGGAGTATTTCTTTTATTCCATAACCTCGAAGAAAGATATCAAGAAATCCTTCAAGTCCCCATGACATGGGGGAGATATTAGCAAATTTCTGCATGGACTCAGGCATATAGAACTTTGGAACCATAATCCCGCCAATGGCTCCAAAGAGGATGTTAATTAACCCGCCCACCGTTGTTGCCTGTTCTACGGTCTTTGCCAGTGTGGCTATGAGTACAGAAGTACCGATGGCAGCAAAACTTAAAGAGATTGAGACCAGAGCAAGGCCCGCAAGGGAGTGCCCGGGAGTTAGCGCATCACCGCCTAACAGTGGAACAATATAGACACCCGCAGCAATCATAAGCAAAACCTGCAACTGATTGATAAGAAGATAAGGGAGCACTTTTCCGGTAAAGAGTGCAGGGATGGAAATGTTCATGCTGGCCAGGCGCATCAGCGTCTTTTGCTTCCGTTCGTTGATAAACACTGTGGACATGGGAATAATAACAAAGAACATGCCAAAGACAATCCAGGATGGCACGGACTGCTGGGTCGAGGTGGGTTGCTCGTTGTCCTGCATTCTCCGGTAATCGATGTCGAACAATTTTTCGTTATGAAACCTATCAAGATTCAGCTGGCTGGCATCAGGTATATATGGTGCAATTTTCTTTTGAATCTGCATTAAACGCAGGCGCATGATGTCTGCACTCAGTTTTGCCTGAAAAATCATTATCATTTCCTGTTTTACATCCGGTGCCGCTGAAAGTTGCAGGAGTGGTTCCTGCCGCTCTTTTTCCAAAAGTGCATTTGAAAAACTTTTGGGAATTGTAATGCTTAAATGAGTGTCACTACTATCTTTACTGTCCACTCTTTGAAGGAAGGAGCTTGTACTCATAAAGTCCTGCAGCATTTTGCTTTCCTGGCTGTTATCAAGGTCTACTATTTCGTAGATTAAGAGGGCACGTTCATTGGTAAAGGTATCTTTTAAGGCCATACTCATGATCAGTATAAAGAAAAATGGCATGATAAAGAGTGCAGCCAGGCTGTGCTTATCACGCAGAACCAGAATAAACTCTTTTTGCAGCATCTGTTTTAGCATGGTGCTTCCTCACTGGCCGTTAACTGCAGAAAAATAGTCTCAAGATTGCTTGTACCATTTTCCTTGTTGAGGAGTTTTTCGATGGTTTCGTGACAGATAATCCGTCCCTGTCTGATAATGGCCACTTCGTCACATATCTGCTCTATTTCCTGCATATAGTGAGAGGTGTAAATAATTGTTTTGCCGGCGTCCTTAAACGAACGAATGGTCTGCAGAATCGAGTTTCTCAGTTCCGGGTCAATACCTGCGGTGGGTTCATCCAGATAGATGACTTCAGGATTGTTCAGGAGGCCAATGGCTATGTTGAGGCGCTGTTTCTGTCCCCCTGAAAGGCTATTGGCTCGTTTGTTTAGCATCGCTTCAAGTCGATTGATCGCGATTGCCTGGCTGATTACATTCTTAGCCTGTCCGTTTTTTATGTTCTGGATTCCTGCAAAAAAACGCAGGTTTTCCATAACGGTCAGGTTTTCGTAAAAAGCAAATGACTGTGGAATAAAGGAGCTGCGACGACGGATCTCCGGCAGATTGTCGTGAAGGCTAAGGCCAAAAATGGAAATCGTACCGGACTGATAAGGTGTCAGGCCATTTAAAATGGAAACGAGCGTGGTTTTTCCTGCCCCATTTGGCCCCAATAATCCCAGAATACACCCTTTGCTGACTGTAAGATTGATATCATCAAGGGCCGTGTGCTGATTGTAGCGTTTACAGATATTGTTGATACTAATCATAGTCGCATCAGGTGCTTGTATACTTTTGTTTCTGCCAGGGCAACACTCTCCAGGGAGTTGCCAATTGCTGTGAAATCAATCTCTGCCCGTTGTTTTTTACGGATTGATTTGGCAATCAGCAGGGCGAAATCGCGCCACTGATCGCCCACATCCGTCATCTTGTCAGAGCTCTCAAGCAGTAGGGAGTTGTTCAGCACGTTTCCTGCTTCCTGCAAAAAGGAGGCGTAGATAAAACGAAAACCTGCGCCACCCGTGCCTATCTCTTCCTGCATTCGGACAATATGTCCTAAAAAGAGTCGGCTGTGGCGTGGGTCTTTTTTTGCCAGTTTTTTGATTGTCCTGGCCAGAGCCTTAATACCGCGAATACCGGCAATGGGAACCGGCGTCTTCAGCATGGTCTTGGCATTTTTTCGGATGACTTTGGGCAGAACCGTGTCATAGTCAATCTCTTTAGGCACAGATTCTGGATAATATAACAAGCCCTTGGGAGCCATAACACCTTTTGTAAACCGTGCCTTTTGCAGGGCACTGCTCTCACAGCGCATCACCGTTTCAAAAACCGGGTCGCTGATTAAATATTCATCACCTTCTTTTCCATACACAATCAAATTATGGCCATTAAAGTGAAATTGCATTTCCGGAGGAAAATAGGGGAGCCAGAAAACCGATGTCTGGGCTCCGGCGATTTTCCCTTGAGCAAGCAGATTGTTCAGCTTTTCAGTTCCTTTTTCCGGCTTGGAAAATTTATGCATTTTCATTTTAATGCCCAGATTTTTTTGCAAACCTTTAATGATCCCCCGGGGCATGGTGCGATAGGCAATAAGTGGCAGTCCACCGAGTTTTACAAAGGGAATGTAGGCAAACATCAGGCCGCCGGCAAGACCAAAAACCATGGCTTCGGAGAGTTGCAGGCCGTGATGTCGCAACAAGAGTGACATCACCCCGGATTCACAATGGGCAAAGTGATCGTGCTTAAAGTTGCCTGGATCAGTCATTATTTTGTGGATGGTGTGGAGGGATGCTGTGCAGTTCTTCAAGGCTGATTCCCAATGTTTCGCCGTAACGGGCAAGGGTCTTTTGGGCGAGTTTTTTAAAGATAGCAGGTTTGAAATGTCTTTTGATTCGCCATTGAAAAAAACCACTGCTCTGAGCAAGGGTTTGCAGATCCATGCGCCGATTATACATATGAAAAAAGAGAGGTGATTTTCTGTTTGCTCTGACTTGCTGATATGCGGCTTCGGTCAATCGTTCAAGTTCCTGTAGCGCTTGTTTGGTGACTTCTTCCTCCACACTCCAGCCACTTGAGGTAACGATGGTATATTGCCCATCTTTGCCCGTGGCATAGATCGCTTTTTTATTGCCCGAATAGGTCGAGATGTTTTGTTGGGGAACGTTTTTTTTGTCCATCTTATTCCACCGTTAAATGCATAAATGCTGTGGAGAATCTTCCGCTTTCAGGGATGTAACAGAGGAGCGTCTCACCTTTTTTGAGTTTCCCGGAATGGAACAACTCTTCAAGAATTATATAGATGGAGGCGGAACCCGTATTGCCTTTGCTGCTTAAATTACTGAACCATTTTTCCTGAGGAATATCACAGCCCGCTTCCACAATGCCATCGTACACTTTATCCCGGAAATAGCCGGAGGAGTAGTGGGGAAGAAACCAGTCTATTGTCTCAGCTGCAACCAGCCCATCATTCACCAGTGTCTGCAGCGGTTTGGTTACGGTATATTCGATGATTTTTTCGTTGAGCAGTTTGACGTCCTGTTTAATGGCAAAGATAGATTCGTCCATCCAGGCCTGTGGCAGAAATGTGCGCCATCCGTCAAGTTGGCCAGTATGATTTTTTTCGGCTCCTGCATACATACAGGTCGCTAGCTCGCCAGCGTAAGAGGTCTGTTTGATCCAGTCAATACGCAGGGATAATCCGTCTTTTAAAGGACATTCACTCATCCATACTGCACCTGCTCCATCGCTTAACATCCAGCGTAAAAAATCTTTTTCAAAGGCGAGTTCTTTTTTGTTCTGTTGTAACTGCTCTTCCCCTTTCTCGGATTCCTCCGTAAAAAGGTGGCCTCGCATCAGCGAAGAAACATTTTCTGATCCCGTGGCTATGGCATTTGTTGTTTCACTAGCCCGGATGGAAAGGTAGCCATATTTAAGTGCCATCATGCCGGACAGGCAGATCCCCGATGTGGCCACAGCTTCGCAGGGAGGAAGTGCTAACTCCCCCTGCACCATAAGTGCATGGTTGGGTATAAGCTGGTCGGGCAGGGTGGTTCCACAGGCAAGTAGTGAGAGTTGGCTCAGGTCGCACCCCTGATCCTGCAGCTTGCGAATCGCTTCTGCTGTTAATTCCGTATTGCTGTGTGACGCGTTCCCTGTTTTGGGATCAATGGCATAGTATCTGGATGTTATTTTATTTGATCGTAAAATCAGTTTTCTGACGCGGGAAGGACGGCCGTTGATTGCTCCCAGGATAGACTCCATATCGTCATTGGAGACGAGAATGTTGGGGAGAAAAGATGAAATATGTGTGATATAAACCTGTTGTGGCATCTTGCTTCACTTTCCGGATGGTTGTTCATAATAATTAATAGCCTTTTTAATATGTTTCTTCCGAAAAGGGTAGAGAAGCTTGCGGATAATGATATTGATGGGGACAATGGTGAGTACCAGAGTCAGCAAAAAAAACGAATAGATGGTGAGGACAACTTTTCGTGCATCAGAGCCTGGTTTACCAGCCTTTTTGATCAGTTTACTCCAGATAAGAAAACTCCTGTGGGCAATACGTTCAGTGGCAATGAGTTTTCCCTGTACATTTACGGATTCGAGTCCCTGTAACAGCGGAGTGTCTTCTGTCTCTTTATTTTGTGCAAGTGCTTCACATAAACGTTTGCCAAAACGAGCGGTATTCTGTATTTCGGTTTCAGCGACTCCGGCGGGAGGGAAGAACCAGAAGGGATTTTTCCTGCCAGTGAGCATCCAGCGGGGGGTGGTGAGAAAGGTGTAGATCGATTTTCCCTGATCGGTGAGCACAACATTGTCAATCAGGTGGGCATTGAGATTGTCCAGTAATGGCTTCATCTTTTCCTGAGCCATCAGCCACATATCCCGGCAGGCAATCACTGTGATAACAGGTTTGTCTTTGAAGAGTTTCTTTGCCTGTTTACTTTGCAGAAACCCTGTAACAGGAAGAGACGGCGAGAGAAACCAGACGGTATAGCCAAGGATAATCAGGTCGTAATCGTCTTCACAGTCGATTTCTTCTACCTCACAACCATTAAGATAGACTGCTTCTGGAAAGGTATCGAGAAATTCATAGAATTTCCAGGGGTAAGGAAACGGCTTTAATGGCTGTATTGCTCTGTAATCGCAAGAAATATTGTTGTCCTGCTGTAGAGGTGTAATAAGATTTTGCAGAACATTTTGTAATTGGCCGCTCTGGGAGTAGTAGAGGATAAGTATTTTTTTCATGTTGTATGTTGCAGGGCTGTTTGTGTAATTGTAGATCTATTTGTACTGTATACGTGGTTTTTTGTGTAACATTATTTCCTGTAACCGCAAACGACAGTTGGCGCCGATTTTGCTATACGGAAGAAAACAGTGCTGATATTTTCATTGTCAGGTCAGGGTTCTTGATCAATTTTTTGATCGCAGGCCATATCTTCTCACTGTCATTCTTCGCTTTTTCTATCTCTTTTTGTACCAGATGGGCATCTATTTGTGAAAACCTTTCCGTTAAATCCGAGCACCCGTTGAGAATAATAGCCATGTACTCTCTGTTATTCATGTTTTGAACCAGTGGAGTCTCGGCAAGAGTAGATTTTAAAACCTTGTTTAGAGAGGCCATTCCATTCTTTTTGCGACCTCTTCGTTTTTCACCTTGAAAAAATCGTTCCAGGATGTTGTTTGTTCTTTGCGACTGAATATAGCGGGTTTTGTCAGAGGTGACAACCAACAGAGGGTCTGCAAAGAGTTTAACCCAGTATTTATCGAGTTGCGCAATCATATCTGCAAAGGTTGTTCTTCAGCACTTTTGGCTGACCAAAAATTTTCGAAATGCAGTTACTTTTTTTCAATAGTTTTCATGTTATCCTCATCGCCATTGTCGTTGATACCAATATTGCCTTCAGGAAGGGCGATACGCATGGCGAACGTAATTTATCAAATATTGCCGCCTTCCGTTCCAGACTGGCACCCAGATCATTAAGTCGTGTGTTCTCGACAATTACTTGAGATTTCATACAAACCTGGAAAATAGGTTTATGTCCTTTCATTGTGGTGCTGAGATGGTTAGTCATAATTTGTTCCAGTAATGGGTCGACGTTCTGCAGGCGACGGTAAAAATTGAGGTGTTGCCTGTCAAAGGGAAATCCATATGCCTTTGATTGACTAGGGTACTCAAAGACCCAGCAGATTAATTAAGTGTTTCGGATTACTGATCTAAAGATTACCGAAGAGAATGTAGTCCTTTTCATGCGTGGTGCCCGCGTGTCAGGTGGAAGATAGAAAATGAAACATTCAATACCCTGAAAAATCAGGGCTATCAGTTTGGCCACAATTTTGGACTCGGCAAACAACATCTCAGCGAGATACTCGTCTTGCTTATGATGCTGGCTTTTCTGGTTGATCAAATCCAGCAACTATGCTGCCCATTATTTCAGGCCGCCTGGAAAAGGTGGAAAATTAAGCGATCCCTCTGGGAGAAGGTACGTAGTAAGTTCCATGAATTCCATATTGAAACAATGGCGGAACTGTAGCGCTCAATATTAGATCACAAGCCGGTTCCGTTACCGAAGTAGCGGAAAAATACCGGATAGTTATTTCAAAGATCAGGGATCTTGTCTGAAAAACTCATGCAAGGGCAGATGGACAATTGTGTCCGAAAATTGTGTTGTTTTAGCAATATTTGCCATATTCAGGACAATTTACCAGGTTATGAGAAGGTTTTGCTGTGCAATCGATTCATGTTGACTCGAAAATCAATTTACAAGGGATCTGTTGTGACCGTCCGGGAATTGCTGCTGCTGGTATTATTTTCGGTGCATTTATCCAGTTGTTTGTGGCCAGACTTTTTCTTCCTTTTTATTTGGTAATGTTTTTTGTTCGAGGGCATGCTGGAGTGGAATGACGTATCCAGTTATGTATTACAAAACAAACGGGTTAATAACAGTTTTTGTATTGTATGTGAACACTGCGTCTCATCATGTCCAAACGATTGCATAAAGTTACTCCCTGGAAAACCATGGAAATAATCCATGGGAAATCATCATTCACTGCCCTGCCTGTTACCAGCAACGAAACAAAATGTTCATAAGGAATTCGGGTTATAATAACCAAGGAATAAACAGTTTACTCTGCTTCATATATTCCCTGTAGCTATCCCCAAAAAATCGTACATTCTCATTTTCTTCAACTAGTGCGGCAACGAATAAAAAAATACTTATGCCGATAACCAGTGACAGTGTTACAAGGGAAATCCGCTTTAAAAAAGCCCCCCAAGCCAGAAACAGTAGTGAGCTGTACATGGGATGGCGGACATAACGATATACCCCCTCCTTCACCACATTGACAGTATTTTCAAAGGCATGGTTTTCCGGCATATCCTTTCGTTCTGAATGCCCCCCAAGTTTTTTCAGCATCCACAGAGACTGAGAAATAAAACTGACGGATATCAACAATAAACACCAGGACAGTGTGTGCTGAGTTGAAAATGGATCAACAAACCAGTGCGGTTGATTAAGCAGCACAAGAAGAAGAATCCCTTCAAAGACAAAAAAACGATAGAAGCCATGGGTTCCGGGATTCTGCAGTGATCGCCAGGAAACACGCAGAAAAAAAAGTGTAGCCAAAATAAAAAGGACTGTTTTGATAAAGGTTTCTATAATAAACACACTCGCTTTATAAACTGAAGTTTCCGCATGCTTGAGCAACCAAAAACTCTATTGACTGTGGAGTTTGATATATTTTAAATGGTGTTTACCCTTTGAATAGTAAATACCCATTTAATTATCCCAAAATACAAGCGCCCTATCAGTGGAAACATTTTGATTTTTCAGCTAGATAGGGAACAGTTGGCAATATAGCATAAAAACAAAAATCAGGAAATATTAGTGCCTTACTCCTGAAAAGCTGTAATAAAAAACAGGTAAGCGTAGACTCCGAGAAAACTTGAGAGTATTTTAAAATGAATAAGTTACTTGGTACAACCAAGGCACTTATGCCGGCTTATCTTACCGTTTACCGGTGTTAGTTTATTATTAATAACCACTCCATAATCTTTTTCAACCATGACCACCATCTCAAAGACATCGATAGAATCGATACCAAGATCACCCGCCCACCAGCTGTACGTTTTTATCAATTTCCTCAGGGGTGACATTTGTCATGTTGAGGATTCCAATCAATCTTTCTTTTAACTTTTTTGTTAAGTCATCCATGGAAATGTATAGAGTGTCTGGTGAAATGTGTGTGGTTTGCTGGAGATGTAAAAAACTTCATATTCGAGGCGCGGAAAAACCAAATTATTTCGGCGTACTAAGCTACGTTGAAATGATTTGGTTTTTGCAGCAACGAAGAAGATGAAGAGTTTTTACGAATCCATCAATTATCAGGAGTATATCTAACACCGGTAAACGGTAAGTGAGGCCGGCATAAGTGCCTTGTTGGTATATCCAACTTGCTAATGTTAAACGAACTTTTCATTTTCTTGTTTTTTATGACAGCTTTTGAGGAGTAAGGCACTAAAAGAGGAGCTTCTTGCTATTTTTTTCATTTATCTTTTTTCAGTTCCTGAAATACTGCTTTGGAAAGCTGGATCATATCATAGGGCTTTTTGAGAAAAGCACCTGCTCCAAGCGCCAGTGTCTTGTTAATGTCATCATTTTGTGAGTAGCCGCTGATAACTATCGCTTTTTGTTGTGGTGAGATCTGAAGTATTTGTTTATAGGTTTCCAGGCCGTTCATGTCAGGGGTCAGAAGCATATCAAGCAGTACCAGATCAACAGAGTGGTTTTTCAGGTAGGCAACAGCTTCCTTTCCGGAAGCAAGGGCATGAACTTTGTATCCTAAAAGGGTGAGAATCTGTGTGCCTATTTTTTGCAGGATTACTTCATCATCGACAATAAGAATGCTTTCCCCATTGCCATGGAATTGCCCTAAATTTTCTGTTTGCCTGTGTGCCATTGTTGTTTTCCCTTTCGTCTCTCCTTTCTTTTCCTGCTCAGTGTTGATGGCGTCGTAAAAACTCTTCATCTGCTTCGTTGCTGCATTTTTTATTTAATTACAACGTACCCTAGTACGCCGAAATTAAATAAAAAATGCGCGCCTCGCATATGAAGCTTTTTACTTAGCCATCTTAAATTGGACCTTTTTACGAGTTTATCAGTGTTGATCACCAACTGCTGACTATAGCGTGCGTGGTGATTTTGTACAAAAGGCTTTTGGCTTTTTTTGGAAAAAAATGAAGTTTTATCTTTTTCTTTCATATTACAATTAATTAGTGATAACCTTTTTTAGAGATGAGTGATGAATTGGCAATCTCGTAAAAATTAAATTTTTTGACGTCTGCGCTTATCGACGACGCCATTATTTATGTACAAAAGGAAAAAACTATGACGCTTAAGAAAAAAATGGTTCTTCTTTCATTGTCATTACTTGTTCTTCTGACAGTAGCAGGATTTCTTCAATTCCGTGCCATTGCGAAAATTGGAAATGAGTGGACGCACTATCAACAAACCGCAGTTCAGAGACATGTTCAACTTGCTGAAATAAAAACACAATTTGGTTATGGTGGTTTTATCCATAATTTTAAAAATCATGTTCTGCGAGGCACACAAAAGTATGCCGATCGATTTGAGAAAAATAAAGATCGTATGAATCAGGCTTTTGCCGCCTATGAACAACTGAATATCTCTCAGGAGGAACGCACAGCACTTTCTGCTGTCCAGGCCGTTGCGGCGCGGTATATTGAGGCAATCAACACCTCCATCAGTATGCATCAAAGTGGAAGCAGTCCTATGGAGATAGACCAAAGTGTTGAAATCGATGACTCTCCGGCGTTCAAGGCTTTTGAGGTGCTTGGGAAACATGTACAAACTTTGGAGAAGGCTGCTGGTATTTCCATGAACAAAACAATCAGGGCATTATATCCTTTGATGCTGGTTGTTAGTATTGCCATGGTGTTGTTTTTTATTCTGTTTTTCTCTGTTTTGATAGGTGTCGGCAGACGATTGTCCATTATTCATGATGCAACCGTGGAAATGAGTAACGGAAATTTCTCTATACCCGTCAAAGTGAGTGGTCATGATGAAATTACCTCCATTGGCAAGGGGCTTGCCGCGATGTCAGATAAGCTGCAGGGTGTAATCAGTCAAATCCATGAACAGGCCGAAGCCCTGACAACTTCATCCGATTCTCTCTCTCACATTTCTACTGACCTGTCCGAAGGAACAAGAGAAGCAGCTGAGCAAGCTGACAGCGTTGCCGCAGCAACTGAAGAAATGAGTAGTAATATGAACTCCGTTGCTGCGGCCAGTGAACAGGCATCTACCAATGTCAGCCATGTTTCCAATGCCATTGAAGAAATTCTTGCTTCGGTCGGTGAAGAAAGCAAACTGACCGGGAAAGCCCAGGAAATCACTCGTCAGGCAGTGACACTTGCAGCAAATTCATCTGAAAAAGTTGATGCCCTTGGTAGCGCTGCAACAGAGATCAGCAAAGTAACAGAGGTAATAACAGAGATTTCCGAACAGACTAACCTGCTTGCCCTGAATGCCACCATAGAGGCGGCCCGGGCCGGTGAGGCAGGGAAGGGATTTGCTGTTGTTGCCAACGAGATTAAGGAGCTGGCAAAACAGACATCTGAGGCAACTGGAGAGATTAAAAATAAAATTTCCACTATTCAGGGGTCAACCAATGAGACGGTCGAAGAAATTCGGCAGATTAGTGATGTAATTGCTGAAGTAGATGCCATTGTGACTGAAATTGCTCTGGCAGTGGAGGAGCAGAGTGCAACCTCGGGTGAAATCTCTCAAAATGTTGTTCAGGCGGCTGAAGGCATTGCCGAAGTAAATGAGAATGTATCCCAGGCCTCTGCTGTGTCAGCGGAAATTGCCCGGAATATTACCGAGACCAGCGGGATTGTCTCCAGACTTTCCGGCAGTGGCGATGAAATAAGAAATACAGCAGAACATCTTGTTGGCCAGGTTGCTATCCTTAAAGATCTGACCAGTCGCTTTCAGTAGACAATCGTTTGGAACTGTTCTGAAACACCTTGAGTCTTTCAACAAATCCAGGAATCTTGCCTGAGTTTGTTGAAGGGGCGTTTCCTGTATAGTTATCGCTATTCCTTTATTATTTTCCATTCATTCTTTCGTTTTTGACGTTCATTTCCATGCATGGTATGTTGTCGGTCGCTATGACAATAAAATTTTCCGACCTCACTTTGGAGGATATACTTCCACATCGTGGTAACATGGTGTTGATCAGTGATATACTCGAAGCAGATGAGACCCATGCCCTTACTGCATCTGTCATGAGTGCCTCCTTTCCCTTAGCGGAAGAAACCGGGGTGCAGCCGCTGATTATGGTGGAGCTTGCAGCTCAAACAGCGGGTGTTTGCAATGGTTTGGATCGGATCAGAACTCAAGGGATTGATTCAAACCAGATGGGCTGGCTGGTGGGGGTTAAGCGGGCACAGTTTTATGTTGATTGTATTCCTTTTGGAAGCACAGTTGTGATCCGTTCGGAGAACAGTCATAATTATGAAAATCTGCGGGAAGTTTCCTGTGTTGTACATATGGATGACACTCTGATAGGAGAAATCACCCTGCAACTGTATCAATTGTAAGTACACAGAATATGGAAGAAAAAAAGGATAGGCCGGTTGCCATTATAACTGGTGCGGCAAAGGGAATTGGCAGGGCTACTGCTGTGGAGTTGGCAGGTACTGGATATTATACAGTAATTAATTATTTGTCTGATCAGGCTGGGGCTGAACAGACTTTAGCCATGGTAAGAGAAGCAGGCAGCAGCGGTGAAATTTATGGTTTTGATGTTCGGGATGGTGAAAAGGCAGAAGAAGTAGTTGATGATGTTTTTGAGCGACTGGGCAGGATTGACGCACTTATTAACAATGCCGGAATTATTCATGACGGCTTGTTCATGATGATGGAAGCAGAAAGCTGGCAATCTGTTATTGATACAAGTTTGAACGGTTTTTATAATATGACCCGGCCTGTGATTGAAAAAATGGTTCGCGCTCGAAGCGGTTCTGTGGTTTCTCTGTCTTCGGCCTCTGCCCTTATGCCCAACCGAGGGCAGGCAAATTATTCTGCAGCCAAGGCAGGACTGGGTGCTGCCAGCAGGGTTGTGGCTTCTGAAGTAGCAAGGCTTGGCGTTCGGGTCAATGTGGTGGCACCGGGACTTATTGAAACGGACATGATTGCTGATGCCCCTAAAGAGCACATAAAAACCATGATTCCCATGGCACGTATTGGTCGACCCGAGGAGGTTGCCAGGGTTGTGGCCTTTCTCTGTTCTCAAGACGCTTCCTATATGACAGGCCAGATTCTTTCAGTCAATGGCGGCATGTGTTGATGATCCGCTGGACGACTATTATCTTATTCTTTTTTGTTGGTGTGAACCTTATACAGGCACAGGGAATATCGGAACAACAGACGTCTGTGCGACTGGAGTCTGTGCAGGCAGACTTTATCCAGGAAAAACAGTTGGCTATTCTTGCCCGTCCTCTTCTGTCAAAGGGACGTTTTATCTTTCAGGCACCTGATTCTCTCAGGTGGGAGTATTTTTCTCCCATTCGCACAGTCTTACTCATGCATGACGGTCGTACTCGTAAATATGTCCAGCATGGGGAAACCTTCGTAGAGGAACAGGGCATGGGCGTGGATGCCATGCAGATTGTTCTTCAGGAAATTACAGGCTGGCTGGACGGAGAGATTGCAGATACACCAACTTTTCAGGCTCATGTCAAAGAAAATAAGCTCATTATTCTCACTCCCAGGGAAGCTGCACTTTCAAAAATAATCAGTAGTATTGAATTGAAACTGCTTGATAGAACCGGGCTCATGGAATCAGTAACACTGTATGAAGGGGCGGACTCTCTGACCAGGATGGTTTTTTCAGCAGCTATATTGAATGAGAAAATTCCGGCAGCCACTTTTACAGAACCATGAAATCTGTTTGTTGGGCAATAGTTTTTTTTCTCCTGTCGTCCTGTGCAAGATTTCAGCCTGCAGGCTTACCAGAGTTAAGCTATTCAAAGCCCGCAGATACGAGATTAAGCAGGTCTGTTCAGCAGAGTTGCGAAAGTACTTTTTTCAAGGGATACTATCAGTTTGTGCATTCCATTGTCTTTCAGATGGCGCAGGGACATGGTGCCACTGTAATCGGGGTTACCGTCCTTGATGGTGATACCCTGAAAACCGGTCTTATGGGCGTGGAAGGTTTTGTCCTTTTTGAGGCCGTACTGAGCGGAGACAAGCAGTTTGAGGTGAGCAGAGCCCTGCCACCATTTGACAGGCCCGAGTTTGCTTCGGGCCTTATGCGTGACGTGCAGATCATTTTTCATGCCCCTTCAGATAAAAATCCATGTATTGGGAATCTTGCTGATGGCGCATCTGTCTGCAGGTATGTAGAAGACAAGGATCAAATTATTGATGTCATACTGCATGATGATGGCAGTCGTTCCATTAAGAGTTACGATGCGAGTCATAGTCTAGGGAGATCCATTGCTATTGGTCCCCGTATTGCAGTGAATGGCGAAATGATTCCGGAAACACTGAAACTTATCGCCCATGGTTCACAAGGCTACACTCTACAAATGACACTGATTAGTAGTGAAAAAATAGATAAACAGACAGACAATGAAATTTAAACTGATTTACCCCAGATGGGCCAAACTGTTTCGGCAGACGGAATTTCATTTACCGCCCCATGGGCCGGTTGTTTTTGCTGCTGCGTTACCAGAGTATGTTGATATTGAATTTGTTGATGAGAATCTGGAGGAGATCGATTTTGATGAGCAGGTTGATATGGTCGGCATTTCCATGATGCTCACCGTACAGGTCAAGCGAGGCTGGGAAATTGCTGACCGTTTCCGAAAAAAAGGGGTAAAAGTGATTTTTGGTGGAATTGCCACCATGCTCCATGCCGAAGAGACCATGAAACACGCTGACTCTGTTTTCCTGGGTGAGGCCGAAAGTCGTATGGAACAGGTACTTGCTGATTTCAGGAAGGGCGAGTTGAAACCCTGTTACGATTATATGGATAACAGGCCTGATATTGCACTGGTTGGGCCTGCACGCAGAGATATTTTAAACAGAAAGCTTTACAACTATAAAGGTGTGCAGATGGTTGATCTGGTGCACGCTTCCAGAGGGTGTCGTTTTAACTGCTATCCCTGTGCAGTCTCCTACCTGGGTGGTCGGGATTTCAGGCCCCGGCCTGTTGATCTGGCAGTGGCTGAAATGGCAGGGATTGACAATAATCGACTCTTTATTGTGGACAATTCTCTTGCTCAGGACAGCCAGTGGGAGAAGGATCTGTTTCGGGAAATGATCCCTCTGAAAAAGAAGTGGTGCTCCCATCCCATTGAAGATAAACCGGAAATTCTTGATCTGGCCGCACGTGCTGGGGCCTGGTACGTGTATCAGGCGGTTTTTGACACCTCAGATTATATTCGTGAGCGCATTAAGCGTTATCATGATCATGGTATCGGGGTTGAGGGAACTATCCTCCTGGGACTTGACAGCCATAGTGAAGATTTCATCAAAGAGCTGATAGACTTCCTCCTTGATATTGAGCTTGATCTGGCTGAATTTACGGTGCTTACGCCTTTTCCGCATACGAAGGCATACAGGGAGCTTGAGGCACAGGGACGGATTCTCACAAAAAACTGGAATGAATATTCTGCTGATAGGGTGGTGTATCAGCCTAAACAGATGACCTCTGAGCGCTTGCAGGAACTATTGGATCTTGCCTGGAATAGTTTTTATAGCGATGAGCCCCAGGAGATGAAAATGTTTAAGCTTTTTAAACAGGTTGTGAGCAAAGAGATGGAGGACGGAACATTCAGGCCACGCAACAGGGATTTATCTGCTCAGGCCTTTGGGCGGGATCTGGTTTGAGATGAGGAGGTGTTGCAGTCAGGAAAATGCTGAATCGTGGTTAGCAGAACTTTTGCAGGGGCCTGTATATCCAAAGCAGGATTATATCTGCAACAGGGTAACATTTGCAGATGTTTATGCGATGGCCTCAGTATTTTATGCAACTTTTAAAGAACTCGAGGAGACAGCACTCCCCATCTGTCTTGCAGCAGAGGAGCGAAGTACCATAGCAGCCGCTCTACTGGCAGCTCTGGCAAGCGGAAGGGTACTGGCAATTCCCCATGGTTTTTCAACAGTACCCTTGCAGCAAATGCAGGAGGCCACAGGGTTTAAGGCTGCAATTGTTGATACAGGAGATAAAAAAAATCTTCCACAAGGAACAAAGCTTCTTTCCCTTGACACCTCCAGCCGGAGTGTCGCACTTCCCGTCTCAAAAATATCAGCTGATGCTTGGTGGCTCCTGCTCTTCACAGGGGGCTCCACAGGAGCACCCAGAATCTGGCGTAAAACCGCAGGAAATATTATCGCTGAAGCCCGGTTTATGGCTGCCCGTTATCATATCAGCAGGAATGATATCATTGCAGCAACTGTAACTCCTTACCATATCTATGGGCTTCTTTTTTCTGTGGTGATTCCCCTTGTGGCTTCTGCCGGGGTATTGGCTGAAACGCCTTCTTTCCCTGCAGAAATTGCAGGTCTTGTGCAACAGGAATCGGCCACTATCCTGGCAAGTGTCCCCGTTCATTACCGTGCTTTGCGGGGCCGGCAAATATCAGCATCTTTGCGTCTGGCTTTTTCTTCTGCCGGAATGCTGGAAAAGGAAGAGAATGATGACTTTTGTGGCTGCAACAAGGTGGGAGTCATCGAGGTGTATGGTTCCACGGAAACCGGAGGCCTTGCCACCCGGAACCGATCAGTTGGCCAGGAGTTTTTTTCTCCTCTGGATCCGGTGGAGTGGCAGATACACGAAGACAGGCTGTACGTGCGTTCTCCCTTTTTGTCTCCTGATCTTTCCATGAATACTGATGGCTTTTTTCTTTCCGGTGACCGTGTACAGAGTCGTGGTAATAATGAGTTCTCCCTGCACGGCAGGGCAGATGCAATCACCAAGGTGGGTGGTGAGCGGGTCGATCTTGATGAAGTTCGAGAGTTGCTGCAGAGCCAACCTGAGGTGCAGGAATGTGTGGTTGTGTCTTTTCGCGACGAAACTGGCCGCGGAAATCGAATTGCTGCCCTTGTCCGTGGAGACGAGATTGATCTGAATCAGATAAAAAGAAATTTAGCAACTGCTCTGGAGCCTGCTGCACTGCCAAAACTCATCAAAAAGGTAGATCATATTCCAGTTAGCTCAAATGGAAAATATGACAGGGAGGCTATTCACACTCTCTTGGTAAGTTGATAACCGGCATAGTGGTCGGAACAACGGCCAAGGCCTATCTATTTTGTAAATGAATGGCCTGCCTTTGCCCAGCCCTCTATTGTCATCAGGACAGCTGTCACATCGGTGAAACCGAACTCCTGCAGTCTCTTTGTTGCCATTATGGCGCGAGGTCCTGTATCACAGTAGGAATAAATTTTCTTATTGTAGTCGGTCTTGTCAGGAAAACCCACATGCTTCCAGATCTTGATCTCCAATATACCGCGCGGAATATTGATAGCACCCGTGACATGGCCGTCAGCAAATGGTTTCGGCTCGCGTACATCAATGATCGTTAGCCCCTTGGGATTGTCTACAATCTTTCTGAAACTATCCATGTTAATGGTTTTGACTAATTTTTTTGTCTCAAGGATCAGCTCCTTGACCTGCGGAGGATACTTTGCCTGTTCGGAAGCTATGTGAGTTTTTTTCGGACAACCAGAATGATCAGTAGGAATCCCCCGAAGAGTGCCCGGGCATTTGTCCCGGTAATCTGGAGTACCGTCACCATCACTTTGGCGAGGACAGCCATGTTTGGTAACGCCCTTAGAAATTGCTTGCAGGGTGTCATTGGGGCAGTAATCCTGATGGTCAGGAACCCCGTCTTTGTCACTGTCCATGGCACAACCATCGGCATCAACTGTTACTGCGACTGTTTTCTTAAGAAAGTGTTCTGGTTCAAACAGTGGCGCAATACGGCTGCTTGGATCGACTTTGTAAACCTCAAGAGTATTGGGGCAGTTATCCTGCGCATCGGGTACCCCGTCACGATCAGCGTCTAATACTGCTGACCCTGCTGACCCTGCTGGATTCCCTGCATAGGCACCCTGCAGCAGGATGGTGAATAGAAGATAACCGAGCAGTAACCCGGTATATGAAATGTTGTTTCTCAAAGGGGGCATAAGGGGCAGGATTTTTTTTGGTTAAGTATTGATTTGCAACAGAGCAGCATACGTCTGCTACTCTGTTGTTCTCTCTGAGTATGGAGAACTATTCGTAGGTGTAGCCGCACTCACCAACACGTCCCAGGATGGTGTCGACTTCCAATTGAGTGAGGACTTGAGCCTCATAGCTGCATTCACCTTTAACAGCTTCGATATTTCCCACATAAGAGCGCAGATGATTTTTGGAGCCTTCAAGCAGAGATTCAAGCATGCTCTGCAAGTCACTGTTGTTAGTATAGTTCAAGCCACAGTCGCTGGAGTCCTTGATTCTGTTCTGTGTGTCAACAATCACCTTGGGACACTGGACAATGTCAAGCATATCCAATTCTTCGATGAATGCTCCCACATAGAGTGCATCTAATTCGCTGTTTTCACCAAGACTCACTAATAAATCATATTTTTCTGTAAAGTACCAGCCATACTCTTCACCGGTGAAGGCACCTACGGTGTCATCGGTGTTAGGGTCATCAATATTGTATTTTGCTAATTTGTTTTTCACCGTTGTGGTGTGTTGTTGTTCTGCGTCGTCGATGTTGCTGAAGACTATTGTTTCAGGATACAAATTTCCAAGGGTTATATAGACATCGCGAGCTAATTTTTCTTCTTCGCGCATGAAAACCATGTGGGTCTCTTCATTAAAATCAACGCTAAGAGTGACGTTGCCGCTACTTCTGCTATTACCTGCACTAAAGGCCGGAATAGCACAAAGTGCAGAGGTGAAAAGGATGCCGGAAACCAGTAAAGATTGATTAAAAAAATGCATGATTTGTTCTCCTGTATATTTTTTTGTAAAGATAAGGATAAAGATTGACGGCGTCGTAAAACTCAAACTTTTACGAGTCCATCAAATATTGATAAGTTTGTCAAAAATCAGAATTATTCAAAAATAGCAACAATCGTGCCAGGCAGAGTTGTTTTTTAACTGACGATATAGCGAGTAGTTGGGCGGGTTTCCTGATTTATGAAAGTATGTCCTGTTCGACAATTCATGCCATGCTCGACGAAATTGTCGAGAGGGGGAGGGGAGCTAATGATGATTGTCGAGAGTAGGTGGGAAAAGAGTCATGGCTAAAGTCAAGTTTTAATTGCAGCCATACCAGCAATGTGGATCTTCTGCGTAGACACTCAGTGCCCATTCCCTAATGAAGTGCATCCTCAAAGGCTGGTTCAACAAAGTCGAGTCCCTAGGAGGCTGTCCGAGAATGCACTTTTCCCCCATCTCTTCGTTATTTACAAAATTTTATCCTCGGAATATCAACTATATGCATGTGGTAAAATTTTGCAAATGCCTCGATTTGAGAAAAAATTGCTATTCTCGGACAAGCTCCTAGCAGGCTATCAACTGAGTTCATTGTACAACCAAAAAAAATCGCCTGCACTAATGTCATTAAAGAATGCAGATAAAATGCCAGAGGGCAAGAGTGTTGTGAGTAAGATTAGTATGTAGTTACAGTAGGTTATGGTGAAAGACTGTGTCGTTATTTCATATACACGTGAACTGCTTCGTATGCACCACCATTACTGATGCATAGTAAATATTCGGCTAGCACCCCATCTTCGTCCAATCCAGCGTGTTCACATATGAGTCAATATAGTTCACACGCCGGATTGAACGAACCTGAGGCACTATCCAAACATTTACAATTCAGTGGTTTGGGCTGTTTTCAGGTGCAAGCCGAATATTTACGATGCATATGAAGTATATTAAGCGAAGTCAGGTGTGAAGCTGGTTACTGGCAGAGCATGCATGACAAAGCCTGTCAAAAATAGCCTTCTAAACGTTCACCGAAGCCCCCTTTCTGGAAAATATTTCAGCTGTTTTCGGATCAACACTGCGTAAATGCAGATCCCTCTGCGGAAAAGGGATCTCAATGCCTGCATCGGCAAATTCTCTGTTTATATCAAGATTAAGTTCGCTTTGTACCCGACGTCGATCTGTGAACTCAGGAATAAAGACACGGAGTTCAAAATCCAGTGAACTGGCACCAAAGGCGAGAAACAGCGCACTGGGTTTGGGGGTGTCAAGAATTTCCGGACGTTCAGCAGCACAATTGAGCAGAATTTGCAGCACCTTTTCAACATCAGATCCATAAGCAACACCCACTGGCACTTTTATTCTGATTCGTCGTTCTTTGAGAGTCCAGTTTGTTACCTGGTTGGTGATTAAATCAGAATTCGGAACCACAATTTCTGCGTTATCACGTGTCTGTAGAATAGTTGCTCGAAGCCCGAGTGCCTTCACTTCAGCCAGTTCTTCTCCAATCTGGATGGTATCTCCCACTTTGATTGGTCGTTCAAAGAGGAGTATTAATCCGCTGGCGAAGTTGTTGATAATAGCCTGTAGACCAAAACCAATTCCCACACCAAGTGCACCACCAAGGATCGTCAGGTTTGTCAGGCTGAAGCCAAGTGCCTGCAGAGCCATCAGGAAACCGATAAGCATGATGGCATAATGCAGAAGCCTGGTGATGGAAAGCTGCACTCCCCTGTCTACATTTTTACGTGGAAGAACAGATTGAAGCAGGATTGACTGTATGACCTTTGAAAAACAGTAGGCAGCATATATGAGAAAGAGGGCTGCCATGAGCAGGCCAAGTGATAGTCTGTCTTTACCAAACGATATACCCAGTTGACTGATATAGTCTATGGCATCTGTGGAGGTTGGGAAAAGCCGCCAATCCACCAGGCAAGTACCTGTCAGAAGTAACAGAGCACCGATAAACAGCAAGGGTTGCACCATCGATATGATTGGCCTGGTATTTTTTTGCAACAGAGGAAGGGGAGTATAGTGAAGGGTAAGGTCCAGCAGTGCAAGAATAATCAGATAGAGAATCCAGACAAAAAGCCCGGCAAAGAGAGTTTTTAAAGAAGCGACAAAAACAAAATAAGCAAGTTCCGCTTGACCGTTGATTTCAGCTAAAAGAATAACAATGAGGGCAAGAGTTCCAAGGCGCTGAGCCCAGACCAGCCATACGGGGAGCTGTTCGGATTTTTTGTTTTTTCTTTGCTGCAATAGAGAGAAGACGATCAGCGAAACAGCAATCGCAATGATATACAGACGCACCATAGGCATGGGCAGGTTGATTAACGCTAACAGATCAGTGGTAAGCAACAGGAGTGCAAGTCTGGTAATAAATTTTTTCTGTAAGGTGTTTGTAACGATGGCTCTGCTTATTCGAATTGCACTGAGAAGGGTCAGGGCCCTGATAACAGCAAGCCAGAAAGGTGGCAGTTTGCCGCTGATGATGAAGAAAAAAGCCAGGCTGATATAACAAGCAACAGAGACAGGGCGTTGGTGGATAAATTTCCAGCGGCTTGAAGATGTTAAATAACTACGGCTTGAATAGAAACTGGCATAGAGAACAATGAACAGGAGTATAGCAGCATAAATTTTCAGCTTTTCTTTTTTAAGAAAACTGATATCCGGCCGAAATGCTTGTTGAATGCCATCAAGTGATTCCTGCAGGAGTTTTCTGTCGAATTGATCGACAAAAGCAGCAGAAAATAAAAAAGGTGCATGCTTGTATATTCCCTGCTGGAATGTATTTTCAAATAAATCCTGCATGCGCAAATATAAGGTATGTATTGATACCTGTATATTTCCTGCTTTTTCTTGTAATGCCAGTAAAGGAAGCAGCTCGGTATTGAGTATTTCCTGGGATTGATCGATAGTCTTTTGTAATCGACCGAGGACTCTTTGTACTGCCGGTAGAGAACTGCTGGCCCCCAGCCCTTGTTCCCAATTCGTTATATCTTCCCTTTCTTTGCTCCAGAAATCGATCCAGATGTCAAGCACTGCAATGGATCTGTCCTGGTCAGCAGCGACTACCGATGCCTTATGACTGACTGCGAGCAGCATGTTTTGCAGGCTGGTCAGTTGCTGAACGTTTCCCTGTGGATTTATAAGCAGGGTATGAAGCTGTTCCTGCAGCCGGTTTTTTTTTTGTGATAATTCCAGCAGACGTTCCATTACTTTACTGGTGTCCTGCAAGGAAGACAGTTGCGTCTGCATTTCAATCAGTTTGTTTGATAAGTCAGTGGATTTTGGTATAAGATCGGATAGATTTCGATCCTCTGACCGGGAGGCTTTTTGATTCGTTATGGCTGTGTCAACAAGTAGAGTGTTTTCATCTGTCTTATCAGCGGTAGCAGACATGCAAAAGGCCGTGACTGAGTAACAGAAGATCACTATCGTAAAACTTGTGGTACAGCAGATTGAACGAATAAAAGTATGAAGGGAGAGGCTGGTTTTATCTGTCATGTTGTTAATTGGGGACTTTATCCTGTTTTAACAGGGTTTTTTGGGAATTGTAGCATAGATGCCGGTGTCATACAAGGCATGGAAATAATAGCTGGGAGGCTGTCCGAGAACACCCAAACTACGGGTACAAGTGCCCTTTCTCTCCAACTCTTCGTTATTTTGAAAAAATAATTCTCGGAATATTAACTATATGCACCCCAAGGGTATTTCTTGCAGGGCACCTGTGCTTATTTTTTCAAAATGCCTCGATTTGAGAAGAAATGCCTATTCTCAGACAACCTCCTAGGAGGCTGATTGGTGTGGTGTTGAATATTGACGTTTCATTTTGTGTTATCTGCTATAATAATCAGAGTTCCGTACCTGATTCGAACACCGGTTTGTTTTATTTGACTGAAAAGAAAAAGAAATTTTTCTCACCATAAAAATGTATGTATTCTTACTGTTCAGCCTGTATTTCAGGCTATGAAAACCTGGCAGCATGGGCTGATTTACTTGATAGTATTAATATCTTCCCAGTGGCTGATGGTGACACCGGGACTAATCTGCGAATCAGTCTTGCGCCATTACGTGAATGTGAATCCAATATGGCAACTGCTGTGATCCGGTTGGCTGCCAGTGGGCGTGGTAATTCAGGTAATATTGCAGTGGCTTTTTTTACGGAATTTTTGAATCCTGATGGGAAAGGACTGGCCAGGCAGGCGTGTACTGGCCGGGATTTGGCCTGGCAATCCATAGGTAATCCTTGCGCTGGAACCATGCTTGGAGTCTTTGATGCACTCTGTTTGATACTTGCTGAGGACAGGAAGAGAGATCTGGAATTTTCTGAGATTCGGACACAGCTACAGCATGCAGTGCTTGCAACAGTGCAACAGCTGCCTGAGCTTGAAGAGGCGGGAGTTGTAGATTCCGGTGCCTTGGGTATGTTTGTTTTTCTTGATGGTTTTTTTCAGAATTGTATTGAAAAAAAATCAGGTATTAGTCCGGTGATGGATCTATTTGCTGGAAAATTGCACATCAAATCTTCTTTTCAACCACAGGCCACAGGCGAGTATTGTGTGGAGGCGGTTCTTGCCACGGATGGGCTGCAGTCCGGTCTTCCCTGCAAACTATCAAGTCTTGGTGACAGTGCAGTGATCATGGAGGATAACTCCGGGGTAAAACTGCATCTTCATACCCGAAATCCGGAACTGCTCCGAAAAGAACTTTCTTCCATGGGAGACGTTGTGAGCTGGTCAGATGAGGCCATGGATCCAATGATTCGTGTGGCAGAGAATGAAAATTTCCGAAAGAATAGTATACGGATCATGAGTGACGCTGCAGGTTCCATTCCTTTAGCTCTTGCCAGAAATCATGGAATCATTCTGCTGGACAGTTATATACTGGCTGCTGACCAGGCAAAGCCGGAAAGTCTTTTTCCTTCTGAAAAGCTCTATTCCCTGATGAAACAGGGGGGGAGGGTGAGCACTGCTCAGGCGTCCAGTCATGAGCGGCATCGCCATTATCATGCAGCCTGTGAACAATATGATAAAGTGTTATATTTATGTACAGGCTCTGCATTCACAGGGAATTTTTCTACAGTTATGTCCTGGAAAAAAGAAAATGATCCAGATGGTCAAATGGAGGCAATTGATACAGGCGCAGCTTCCGGACGTCTGGCGGTCATTGCACTCCTTACAGCACGTCTGGCAGCGCAGGGAGCAACAGTTGAAACCGTAATTGCCTATGCGAAAGAACTCACCGGCCAGGTGGAAGAGTATGTCTTTATCCATGAGTTGAAATATCTGGTGGCAGGTGGTCGTGTTTCCAGAGCAAAAGGACTTTTTGCAGATCTTTTGCATATGAAACCTGTGATCAGCCCGGGTGTTGAAGGAGTGCGCAAGGTAGGTGTGGCAAAAAACCGGGATGGGCAACTGGATTTTGCTCTTGCTAAACTCAAAAAATATGAGCGAAGTGGCTCCGGTTTTTTTGTGCTGCTTCAATATTCCGATAATAAAGAATGGCTTGTTGAGATTGTGGAACCAGTGATCCAAAGGCTGGTTCCTGATGCTGAAGTTTTGCTGGTGCCTCTTTCCCTTACCTCCGGCGTACATATGGGGCCGGGAACCTGGAGCATTGCTTTTCAGAAGGAGACCAGCGATGGATCCCTGTAAAGTGGCCATTGTTATTCCTGTTTATAATCATGGGACGCGGATCAGTGATGTGCTGCACAAGGCTTCTGAACTGGATTGTCCTGTGTTTGTGGTGGATGATGGGTCTACCGATAGCACTGCCGACATACTTAGTTCCATGAAAAGCATTACAGTGCTTACTCATCGGCAAAACCTGGGAAAAGGCGCGGCGCTGCGAACAGGATTTAAAGCAGCCCAAAAAATCTGCGATTGGGCAATCACTCTTGATGCGGATGGTCAGCATAAACCTGAGGATGTGGAAAATCTTCTGGAAGCTGTTGGGAACAAAAATAGTCAGCGGCCCATAGTTATAGGGACGCGCCAGGGAATGGATGGGGATCATGTGCCCTGGACTTCAAAATTCGGACGGAAATTTTCCAACTTCTGGGTATGGATATCAGGTGGGCCATTTGTCAGTGATTCACAGTCCGGGTTCAGGCTCTATCCTCTGCCTGAAGCACTTGATCTTGCTGTTCGGGCCAGACGTTTTCAGTTTGAGGTTGAAATACTGGTCAAGGCTCATCAGCAGTGCATTCCGATTCTTGAGGCTCCTGTGCAGGTTGTGTATCAGAAAGGTGCAGAGCGTATTTCACATTTTCATCCCTGGAAAGATTTTCTGAGAAATTCTGCAACATTCAGCAGGCTGATTTTTCGGCGTATTTTTACCGTGTGGAAAGGAAAGTGAAGAGTACCTGCTATACTCTTCTTGAGACAATGGCCAGGATTTTTGGATCCTGGTGTTTTGCTGTTGTGTCAAGAAGCATTGCTGCAGGATATTTTCTTTTTTCAAAAAATGTTTGCGAGAGCCGTCGTTTCTACAGACTTTTGTATCCAGAAAAAAGGTGGTTCTATCACAACTTATGCACGTTCCTCCAGTATCAAAACTTCACGACCATTCATTTCGATCGTTTTCTGGCCAGTCATGGAAAAAAAACCACTTTTCAGTCAGAAGGGTGGGAGAAACTCGAAGCAGTAGTACAGAAAAAAGGTGCAATCCTGCTCATGTCCCATCTTGGGAATTGGGAGATTGCAGCGGGTCTTCTTCAACAGCAGGAAGACAAACTGAACCTGTTGTTGTATATGGGAACTAAGGAAAAGGAAGGGGTAGAGGGGCTCCAGAAAGAGCGTTTACAGGATTCCGGAGTGAAGATAATAGGCGTGGAACGGGATAGCGGCTCACCATTTGACGCAGTTGAGGGGATACGCTTTTTGCAGGATGGCGGGCTGGTCTCCATGGCTGGTGATATCCTCTGGCGCGGGGATCAGCGTGGCCTGCAGGTTGATTTTTTAGGAGGAAAAGCAAATATTCCGGAAGCACCTTATGTTTTCGCGCTGGTTTCCGGTGCTCCAATATTCTGCTTTTTCAGCTATCGCACAGGAAAAAACAGCTATCGGTTCAGCCTTGCTGATCCTATATATATATACAGCGAGCAGAGAAAAGATCGAAAACGATTAATACAGGCTGCAGCCCAGCAATATGCCAACCTGCTGGAGACACAGCTTCGTATGCACCCGCTGGAGTGGTATCATTTTGATCGATTTGTTTTGTAGCCGAATAGTTACTTTTATGATGAAAAATTGTGTGATTTCTCAATGTCTTGAAAGGTTTTTTCTTTGGCCAGGAAGGCATCCACAATGTCTGGATCAAACTGTTTGCCTCTTTCATTCAGGATGATTTCTAAAGTCTCCCGGTGCGAAAATGCTTTACGATAAACACGTGGGGATGTCATGGCTTCATAGGCATCAACGAGGGCCACAATGCGTGCCGAGAGTGGAATTCCTTCACCTTTTAATCCTTGTGGGTATCCCATGCCATCCCAGCGTTCGTGATGAAAAAAGGCAATGTGTTTTCCCATGGCCAGAAAAGTTTGTCCTGTGGTTTGTGCCTCGATTGACTTGAGTGTTTCTCCACCAAAGATTACATGATCTTGAATAATATCGCGTTCGTTTGCTGTAAGTGGATCGATTTTTAGAAGAATGGAGTCTGGAATCCCGACTTTTCCTATATCATGAAGAATCGATGAGTGGTACAGGGCTTCAATATATCTTTCGGTGATATAGTCCTTGTACTGTTCAAGTTGACTCAGTTCTTCAGCCAGTATACGCGAGTATGCCCGAATTTTTTCCAGATTTGTTCCTTTTTTCATTTCCCGGTATTCTGCCAGATTGGCCAGAGCAAGGATAATGGATTCCCGGGCATTTTGCTCTGCCTGGAAAGACGCCACCAGCTTTTTTTCCAGGTTTTTTCTTTCGCTGGTGTCACGAAGCAGAAGCTGGCTTCCAATAACACGCGGCCCTTTTTTTATGATCGAGGCATTGCATTCAACAGGCATGAATTTGTTTTCAGGTAACAGCAGGAGAAAATCAACTTCTGTTGCATCCTCTCCCCGTGCAAAAGGAGCGAATAGCTTTTTGTTAACATGGCGTCTGTCATCAGGGTGTACAAAAGACAGGAAGGCAGTGGTTTTGATCTGCCTGTCGTCCAGTTTCATTCGTTTGACAAAACGATTGTTGGTACGCAATATTGCTCCCTGCTGATCCAGCAGCAGAATGTCGTCATTAATATTTTCATAGAGCTGCCTGAATCTATGATCGGAGCTTTCAAGCTCTATCGTTCTTTTTTTAACCTCATCTTCCAGATCATCCGCAAGAGAGGAAAGTTTTTCAACGTAGTTATTTTCCTCCATGCGCATATTAAATTCCAAGGCCTGGCTTCTGTTATTTTCGTATTTGAGAAAAAGAATGATAATAATGGCACAAATCAAAAAGAAGTTGTTATTGATAAATACAACTTTTGAAAGGTCGTTCATGTCACAATAGAGAAATACCGGTATCACATAGAGAATACAGGTTAGAGCGGCATAAATGAGATACTCCTTTACACTTAAGGGAAGAATAGTGGAGCAAATAACAAGAGCCAGTATCAGTCCCATATAATATCCTGTTTCATAGCCGCCAAGCTTGACAATCATGGCAGAAATAGCCAGAGATGAGATGCTGTATGCCAGAAATGCTGAAATAAAAGGATAGTTGTGAGCGGACCTGCTGTTGCTGTTATAAAAGGATACAGTAAAAAGGGCGATTGAACACATAAGTCGATAGACAAAGAAAAGAGCGAGATGCTCCCTTGCCACGACGAAATCAAGGATGGAGAACAGGGGAAACAGGAGTGCGCCCAAGAATACGATTGTGTTTATTCTGTGATGCAGAAACGTACGTCTTTCAGAGAGGTACTGTTTCTTATGTCGGGGGCTTATACTTGCTTCCATCAATGATCTGCTCTGCAGGTTAGTGCCTTACTCCTCAAAAGCCGTCATAAAAAACAAGAAAATGAAAAGTTTGTTTAACGTTAGC
>JAYEOK010000010.1:0-22331 GCA_034722915.1 Thermodesulfobacteriota bacterium
TGCTGAGGTGGTCAGTGTAAAAAAAGATAATGTTAATGTTAGAAGTGGCCCCGGGACTGAGTTCCCGGTTACCATGGAACTTTTTAAAGGCTACCCTTTAAAGGTACTGGAAAAGAAAGGTGACTGGTTAAAAATAAAAGATTTTGAAAATGACAGCGGTTGGATTTATTCTTCACTTGTCAATCCAGGATCCACAGTAATTGTTAATGGTAAAAAATCCATTAACATGCGAGCACAACCAAACACTACGGCCTCCATTGTAGCAGTCGTTGATCGTGGGGTTGTACTCACAAAGCTTTCCACCCAGGAAAAATGGGTGAAGGTTAAACACAGTCAGGGAATTACCGGGTGGATATACGGCCCTTTACTTTGGCCTTAATTTCTGCCCTCAGACATCCGGATTATACAACAAAGGTCACAGATATTTTTCATTCTGTGGCCTTTGTTGTTTTTATTTCCTTTAAAATAACACTTCCAAGATCAACCGGCAGCTGCACTGTTTTTCCGGCCTTGTTCTGAAACAAAAAATATCCATTTTCCAGACCGAAAAACATCAGATCTCTGGTGATTGCCACATCTTTTTTGCAATAGTGGCGGATTTTTTCTATTTCCCCCTCTTTATACCATTTCAGTGCCTGAAGGCCATCTGCTGACTTTTTGCTGCCAAGTGTGCATTGCGCCAACTTGTTAAGACTCAGACGATAGCCAAGCCGTGATTTAATCACTTCAAGAATGTCCAGAATAACCATCTTATTCAGGTTCCGATTTGTATAGCCTGCCAGGACACTGTTATCAAACCGACGGTTATTAAACCCGACAACCAGTTCGAGCCGAAAAAGATGGTCAAGCAGTCGATCAACATCACCTTCCAGGTAAGTGACAAAATCAGCCAATAAAGAATCATAAACAACAGCCACGGAAATACCCATTTTATGTGCCTGATGCCAACCGCCAACCTCCTGTGCTGAATATTTTGTTTCCAGATCGAAAACCCCATAATGAATTGGCAGTGCCGCCAAACCTGTGCCCTTCTTTATTCTGTTTGTTCTGCTTGTACCCTTTTGTTCAGACTTTTGTTGGTCACCAGTTATGATTTCTTTAAAGTTATTTAATGCAAAACGAGCCCCCATTGGCTTGCGCAGCATTTTTATAAGTACAAGACAGGCAGCTTTGTCAATGGGACGATTTCCAGATCCACACTTTGGGGAGTGAACACAGGAAGGGCAACCCGTTTCACAAGGACATGATTCAACAGTTTTTCCAGTCTGCTGCAGAAGATTTTCAATTCGCGAGAATGCATCATCACAAAGACCAACACCTCCAGGGTAGCCGTCATATATAAAAACAGCTGCATTTGCTGTTTGAAAATGAACAGGACAGGAAATACCGCCAATATCATTTCTGTCGCAAAGAACAAGGAGTGGAAACATGCCGATCATTGCATGTTCGAGTGCGTGAATTGCTCCCATGAAATGAAGTTTGGCTTTCTCCATTCCATGCTGCGTTTTCCCAGGTATTTCAAGCCAGAGCCCCACTGTTTCAAAACTCTGTTCAGGAAGATCAAGAGGAATTGTGGCTATAAGTTTATTTGTCCGATTATTTCGTTTCTGATATCCTGTAACCTGTTCCCGAACCAGGAGGTGACCAAGACTTACTCCATAGCCAGGATATGATTTTCTAGTAAAAACCTCTAAAATTTCGGTCTGCTTTTCACTCATCGGCCTGGTATGATAACTGCCGTTAAAGATTGAGACGAGCACCTCTTTATTCTCAATGTCACATTTTTCAACAAGCCAGGTTTGAGCAGAATGGAGATATACAGCTCCAGGATGACATTCCTTCAAAGCTCGACCTGAGTCTATATCGCCTAATATCTCACCATTATCCTGTCTGATAATCTGTAGTTGCCTGCCACCTCCCCGTAGATGTACCAGGCGCTGTGGAAACTTTCGGGTGGCAAACCATTCTTCGCCATCACTAGTCTGCAGCAATACACTATTCCATGTCATTTTTTCAACTGCCTGCCTGATTTTCTTTGGAAAAGCAGTGAATTCTTCTTTATTTATGGTTAGCTCAGCTGCAGCACAGTGCAGATGCTGCTCCATTATTTCCGGATTGAGGGGATTGAGCATTGCTGATTCCACGGGTCTTGCAAAAAAATCCTCAGGATTCTGCATAAAATACTGGTCAAGTGCATTTTCCTGAGCCAGTAAAATAACCGCAGACTCCTGCCCTGCCCTGCCCACCCTTCCACCACGTTGCCATGTTGCCATGATGGAACCGGGATAGCCAACAAGAATACAGATATCAAGATCACCAATATCAATTCCAAGTTCCAGCGCAGAGGTAGAGATTACTCCAAGAAGATCTCCCCGGGTAAGTTTCTGCTCAATTATCCTTCTTTCCTCAGGGAGAAACCCTGACCGATAAGAACTTAGTTTTTGAGAAAGCGAACCAAGCCGCGGCCGTGTCCACATCGTGATGAGTTCCGTCATCTTTCGCGAACCGGTATAAACAATAGTGCGTAAACCACGTTTCAGAGCAGCTTCCAGTAACTGGCTTGCGGTATGTGCGGCACTGTCCCATGGATTTAAAAAAAGCATGTTTCGCTTTGCTCGTGGGGCACTGTTTTTGGTTAGCGTTGTGACAGGTCGTCCAATGAGCATTTCACCAAGCTCTTCAGGATTTCCAATGGTAGCTGAAAGTAAAATATACGTCGGGTTGACTCCGTACAGTTGCAAAACACGCTGCAAGCGCCTGAGGACCCAGCTCATGTGTGACCCAAAAACGCCACGATAGGTATGTACTTCATCTATCACGATATATTGAAGGTGCTGAAAAAAATGCGCCCAGGCTGCATGATACGGAAGGAATGAAAGATGAAGCATATCCGGATTTGTAATGAGGATATTTGGTGGATTGGCTCGAATTTTCTTTCTATGCCAGGACGAGGTATCACCATCATAAATTGCCGCAAGATCCTGCTTATCAGGAAAATCGTCAAGTTCTAAATTGCTTTCAAATTGTTGAAGAATCCGGAGTTGATCCCGGGCTAAGGCCTTTAATGGAAAAAGATAAAACGACCTGCTTTTGTTATTTGTAAGGATACTGTCAAGAACCGGCAGATTATAAATCATACTTTTACCGGATGAAGTGGGCGTTGCAACGAGCAGGTCATTCCCGTCTTCAATCAGTGTAAAAGCTTTTGCCTGGTGTTCGTATAGATTTCTGATACCAGATTGCTGCAGACAATGGATGAGCTTTTTATTCAGGCTTTGAGGAAACGTTACACAGTTTCCATTTTCTTTGGGAAAAGCTTTATGACAAACTACCTGAGGACCATATTTGTTTGATTTTTTGAGCGCTTGCAGATACTCGGAGACCTTTGCCTGCTTGTTATGAAGTAATAATTCGCGCATTTTTCTATGGGATAGCTTGCATAAACAAGGTAGAGTGCCTACTTTTCGGTATTAAGAACATATTTAAAATATATTTCATTTTTGATGAACTCGTAAAAAGTCCCTGCTCTGTCATTCTCACCTGCACCTGCGCGGGAATGACGGAATAACAAAAAGTTTGAGTTTTTGCGACGCTATTATCTTTTTTATTTTGGCAAACAATGATCAGCATAGCAACATTAGGCCCGCATGGTTCCGATGGTTACAGGGCAGCACGCCAGTATTCGCCTGAGGCTAAACTTCATCTTTATAACCGCATTCCGGACATAATCAACGCCTTTCTCAAAGAAGAGGTTGATTTCGCTTTTGTGCCCATCTACAACACCCGGGAAGGTGAGATTAAGGAATATTTCCGTCTTCAGGAGTTACTTCATGGCGGCTATTGGGTTGATAACCTTGTGCTCCCGATTCATCTTTCTTTTGGCTGCCTGAAACAGGAAGGCAAACATGTCTCTCCTGAAAATATTATCGGCCGCGGCTCTGTATTTAAACAATGCGAGGATTATATCAGTGAGCATTACCCGAATGCTACCCTGATGTCAGTTCCTGATATTGGTGCAGCAATGGTAGATATCAAGGAAAACAGCCGGCTCAATTATGCCATTGTTGATTCTGAAGAACTGCTCCTTGAGCATGGTTTTGAAATCAGAGATCGTGAGATAGCAGCTCACAATCGTACGCGCTTTGCAATTCTTGGTGAAAACCTGAATGGCCCGACTGGCTACGATGCCACCGCAGTTATCACCAGGCCTTTGAAAGACAGGGTCGGCATGCTGGTCGATATCCTGGGAGAGTTCACCACACGAGGAATCAATATTCTGGATCTTCGCTCAGAAAATGATATCAAGACCCAGAAACTGCAGATCTATCTTGAAATTGAGGGCCATATTGGCAATGATCTCCTTCAGGAAGCATTAAAATGTGTTGAAAAAAATGTAATTCAGGAAGAGGACAGCATTCGTCTCCTTGGCTCTTTCCCACGCGTTGATATGCGTGTGAAAAAAATCCGTTCTTTTGGATTTATCGGAACAGGTGACATGAGTACATGGTTTGCCGACCGATTGGAAAATGAGGGCTACAAGACTCTTTTGACCGGCAGATCTACCATCATGTCACCTGAAGAGATGATAGCGGATGTGGATGTGGTTGTCATCTGTGTGCCAATCTCTGTAACAGTTGCAAGCATTGAACAATATGGCCCTTTGCTCAAAGATGGTCAAGCCATGATTTTACTTGCCGGAGAGTCTGAGAATACCCTGCAGGCAGCAGAGGCAGTGACCAGTCATGGTGTTGAACTGATGCTTGTTCATAATCTCTGGGGCCCTCAGGCACAAAGTATGAAAGACAAAAATGCCACTGTTGTGCGCACTCCGCGGAGTGGCTCGTTCTGCTCAGAATTTGAGGCTTTCCTCTATAAACATGGCGCAGATATTTCTCAGGATAGCCCGACCAAACACGATCTGCTCATGGGGGTTGGCCAGAAACTGCCAACAACCATCTCCACAGCCCTTGCCATGACCTTAAAACAGCATACAATTGATTGTGCTGATATTGCCACCCACTCAACCCTTACCTCGCTCTATGGAATTCTTGCCATGGCACGGATTCACAATCAGAACCCTCGAACCTATGCTGAAATCATGGCAACAGGGGGAGATGGCAGAAAAATAGTTCGAAGTTTTGCAAAAAATATGCTTCAGGTTGTAGAAATGGCAGAAAAGCAGAATATCTCAGCACTTTGCGAACTTATTGAAAACAGCCGTTCCCATCTCAGTCCCGAATTTCTTGCTAAACAGATGAAGCAATCAAGGGCCGTGGATTCGGTTTTAACAAATTCCAGTAAGTGAGTTATATGGAACAGAACAATAAACAGAACAATCAGAAGAAAGGCTTGACCGGCAACACGATGTTGATAATAATCATGTCCTGCTGGCTGCTTTTCTATTTCTTTATGGGTACGCAGGGAGGCCCGGGTTGAGGTCCCTCCATCCTTCGGTCAGAAGGATCCCAATGCGCACTGCCTGAAGGATTTCAGGATAGAGAACCACCCACTATAAAATAATTCCAATTAGCATTTTTTTATAAATAAAGGAGTTTTACCATGTACATCCAAAATGTTAGCGTATTGGACGAGAAACATACCTGTCCTGACTGCAAATCAACAATGTCCTGCTGCGAGGTTCCTCCGGTTCATGTTGGAGACGGGCTCGGCTGGGGCTCTGAAGTTTTTTTCATTTGTCTCAATGATGACTGCCCCGTGTTCAAAGGCGGTTGGGAAAAGATCGATGTCAATTATGGACATAAAGGATCCTTCAGGAACATGCAGCTCCCCGGATCCCGGGAACTCAATGTGATGATGGTTGCCTCAAAAGACGCTTTCACCGGATCTATAATTGATCCGGAATTAATGCGTAAACAAAACGAACGTTACAGAAAAGAAAAAGAGGCAGTTGAGGCACTCGACAGTTGTGTTGAACAGAATGATATATCTCCTGTTATGACCCTCATTCTTGATGAGGCTGCCACACCGGCCGGACGCAAAAAAGCCATTGGACTCCTTAAAGAATTTAATGATCTTTCCTGTATCGATCCCATCAGAAACCATACTTTCAGAAACACTGCGTTCGAACAGGACTGCAATATGCTGATCACACAATTACTTAAAGATAACTATAAAAAAGAATGCCCATTTTGTGCCGAAATTATTAAAGCCCAGGCCAAGAAATGTTTACACTGCAAAGCAGACCTGTAATTTGCCTGCTCTCATTTAACCCTTGCCAAAAATGTTAGCAAAGGGTATAAAAGACAGCGAAATTTTCGGCGGTGGGTGTAGCTCAGTTGGTGGTAGCACCTGGTTGTGGCCCAGGAGGTCGTGGGTTCAAGTCCCATCACTCACCCCATAATTACTCAGAGTTTCAGGCGATCATGCCTGAAACTCTTTTTTTTTAAGCTGGTATAAAAAAATCATGAACTTGACCAAACCATTTTCAATAGTACTTCTTTTAGGACTCATGCTCAGTTCCTGTACTTCCAATAAATTACTTTCCAGTTGGGATGATAAATCCTTTGAGCAACATAGTTTAGGCAAAGTTCTGGTTCTTGGAGTTGCCCGAAACGAGACAAAACGAAGGATATATGAAGACACGTTTGTCAGCAGTTTGACACATGCCGGCATAAACGCGATAGCCAGTTATACCGTCACTAAACAGTCCATTGAACCAAGCGAAAAATCTTTAAGGGAAGTGGTTAAAAGGACTGGTGTGCAAAGCGTTCTTATCACTCACCTGGTCAGCAAAAACGAAAAGAACTACTACCAACCCTCTAGCGTAATCCTGGGAACGAACAGTTACACTCCAGGATTATACGGCTACTATCCTTTTATTTACAACTCAGTGTACGCCTCCGGCAGCTATAGCAGCACAACCAAAGTTATACTCGAAACCAGTCTCCATGATGTAAAAACAGAAACACTGTTCTGGACCGCACGTACAGAATCCACAGATCCTGTGATGACCAGAAAATATTATCAAAAACTGATTGATCTTTTCCTGCATGACCTTACCAGGAAGAACTTGCTTTAAAATCACATAGGAACCACTATAGTTCTCCAGCCTGCCTGCACAGATATGGTGCCACTCCTGAATAGTTACAAAAAACGATGACATTTCACTGCAAAAATTACGATATTGTCAAAGACAAATGTAAACGCCTGCATGGAGAATGTGTTCCCGGCAGGCGTGGTTGTGTGGTGGCAGGAAGAGTCGCGCTCAGCGAGGAACTTGAAGCAAAAATAAAGGCGCTTGATGAAACGGTATCTGAAGAGTTACTGAATTCCTTGAACAAACAATAACTGCATACAGGGATATCCCCCCTTTACCAGCGACTCACCACCCCAGTCCCGAAGTTACAGTTCCAACAATAGCCTGGGGCTGCCCCATATTCATGCGGTTCAATACCCTTTGGCTGCAGTAAGAACTCATAGAATTCCCTGTAAAGGGGATGACTGCTCCTTACTTTTCATTTTAATATCGAAAATTATTTGCAGATATTCATAAATATGCGGTCGACCTGTTATCCTGCGTAAAAAATTATCAATACCATGGGTAATTTTTTGCCTTCGACTCCAGCCCCAGGCACCGGGGCAGGAAATGATTTCGGTATCCACTGATTCGGCCAATCCCTCATTAACCAGAAAATCGTAACTGTCTTCAAGAAAGGTAATCTGATGCATGATACTATTTGGATCAGGTTTTAGTTTATGACCTTTACGGGTGTGTTCATTATAGGGAACCATAATACAGAGCCGGTTACAGCAGGTTGTAAGCTCCCGTGTCTTTTCTTCAAAATCATGAAAATGTTCCATCACATTTGAACAGTAAATCACATCAAAAAAGCTGCGAATAGTACCAAATCCACCGGTAAAGAAGTGGATATGATCTCCACATTCCTCACGCGCTCTACTTATTGCAATATCTGAAACATCCGTTGCCGATACCAGGGCAGCCGGGTATCGGCGACTGAAAAAGTCGGCAGCCTCACCGAGCGCACAGCCAAGATCCAATAAGGTAAATTTTTCACCAGGAAAGGTGACAACTTTGTCAAAATAGTACGCAAACAGTGCTGTCTGCTTCCTGCCGTTATTTTTTTCCCAGATACCGTCCGGCTCAAACGCATCATTAAGGTAGTCAAGAAATTGATTATCCTTTTCTTTCATATCAGTAATAAGTGAGATTTTTTATTTTTGAAATTCTATACTGGCATTGCTGACTGACAGCGCTGAAACAGCAGTATACATGCACAACAGTTAATACCTTCTCCTCTCATTTTTTACTATTTTTTTTATACGTTAGCAATAATTTCTCGTTTTTGTTTCTTTGCATAATTAGCTGCTTCCATCCCTGCCACACAGCCCTCGCCAACAGCCTTTGCCATCTGGTACGGATGGCCGGTAATATCGCCTGCAGCATAGACACCGGCGACATTGGTTTCTGTTTTCCTGTTGGTATCAATATGACTCATGGTATCCATGTCGAGCTGAATTCCAAGCTCCAGCGCCAGTTCCATTGCTCCTTTTGCACCAAGTTCTATAAAAACACCATCAAGACTAAGCTGTTTGCCATTTTCAAGAACCAGTGTCTGCACAGCATCTTTCCCCTGGATTTCGCTTACCCATGTGCCATTAACGCTCTCAACTGTTGATTCATTCAGTTTGGAAATTAACTCCTGCGATGCAACAAGCTCCTTGTTGATAAGATACACTTTAGAGGCATAGCCGGTAAGGGTCAGTGCTCCATCAATGGCAGCACTCGCATTTCCAACCACGGCAACAGTGGTATTTTTGAAAAAATTAGCATCGCAATCCACACAGTAGGAAACTCCTCTGCCGAAAAATTCCTTTTCACCGGGAACTTTAAGTTTTTTTCGTGATGTCCCGTTGGCAAAAATAATGCTTCTGGTGGAAACCGTTACACCACTTTCAAGCTCAAGTCCAAAGCCTTCATCATCCTGATGGACCTTTAACACATCATCGTCCATGACTGTTGCACCAAAACGTTTCACCTGTTCAATACCGGCAACGAGAAGTTCTTCACCTGTTTTAACCCCCTCAATACACGCGTAATTCTCCACATGAGCAGAAAAAAGAGCGCTTCTTTCAATTCTGCCGAGAAGCAGTACATCACATTTTTTTCGAACAGCATGGATAGCAGCCTGAATTCCAGCAGGTCCGGCACCGATAATTACCACATCTTTTCTTTCACTCATTATTTACTCCGATTATGGTCATTTAAAAGCTTAGGAATGGAGCGTTAATAACTTGAACAAAATCGCGCTTGGATTTAGGTCATGTTTGACCGATCTGATTGAACAAAGCCGCAGGCGTAGCGGGCTACGTTGAGGACTTTGTGATTGATGATCGGCCAAAGATGGCCTGAAGACAAGATGCGAGATGTTCAAGTTATTTGCGCTCCGTTCCTTAACAAAAGAGATGCTTCTTCATTTAAAAGTGCATTCTTCTTGAATTTTCTGTTAATTTGTCATAAATCTAGTTGTCTTGCTGTCCAAACAGTATATGTTTGCACAAGATACGATCGCATTATAATCAGCCACTCTACATCAGTCAATCTGCCACCATGGATACACAACTGCCAAGAATCGTTATAACAGGTGTCGGCCTTGCCGCGCCAAATGCCGACAATCTCAAAACATATCGTGAAAAGCTGTTAGCCGGTATCAGTGGAATCACAGATCTGAATCTACGCTATTTTGGCAATGCCCCTGCAGGGCTTTGCGATTTTAACGAAACAAAATATAGAAAGAAAAAAGAGAACAAACGTGGAACCCGGGCCGGATGTTTTGGGGTCTATTGCGCCAATGAAGCTCTCGGAGATGCAAATCTTTCAATCGATCATTACAAGCGTTCCCGTATTGGTGTTTATGTTGGCCTCACTGAACATGGCACAGTGGAAACTGAAAATGAGGTGTATAACATAAGCCAGTACGATTATAATGTCGACTACTGGACGCACCATCATAATCCCCGCACCGTTCTCAATAATCCGGCTGGTGAAATCACCATGAATCTTGGAATTACCGGCCCTCACTATACAATTGGGGCTGCTTGCGCTGCGGGCAATGCTTCACTCATCCAGGGTGTGCAGATGATGCGTCTTGGTGAAGTGGATATGGCGCTTGCTGGAGGTATTTCTGAATCAACCGGTTCATTTGGTATTTTTGCAAGTTTTCAGGCCCAGGGGGCACTTGGTTCTGCAGATGACCCAACAAAGGCCTGCAGACCTTTCGACCTCTCCCGAAATGGCATTGTTGTTTCAGAGGGAGCATGTATTTATGTTCTTGAACGTCTTGACAGTGCGCTTGCAAGAGGGGCAAAAATTTACGCTGAAATTGTTGGCTATGGCATGAATTCTGATGCCCGTGATTATGTCCTCCCCTTTCACGAGCGGCAGACAGAATGTATGCAACTTGCTTTGGAAAGAGCCAATCTGAAACCTGAAGATATTGATATTATCAATACCCATGCCACTGGTACCAAACAGGGCGATACCGAAGAATGTAAAGCAATCCGTACTGTTTTTGCCAATGCTCCTTACACGTACATTAACAATACCAAATCGATTATTGGCCATGCCATGGGTGCAGCCGGCGTCCTGGAACTTGCCGGCAACCTCCTGGCATTTGAGGACAATCTCGTTCATCCAACAATTAACTGTAATGAGCTAGACCCTGAATGCAATCTGCACAATATGGTTTTTGACAAACCTGTCCAGCTGAAATCAGTAAACACGATCCTGAACAACTCCTTTGGAATGGTGGGTATCAACTCTGTTATCATTGTCAAAAAATACCATTAATCAGTAACTTGAAAAGAAAACCCAACTTTATAAAAAAAATATATAAAAAAATACTCCTGGTATGGTATATTGCGCAATTTGTCTACGCAGTAACGCTTTTTTTGTTTAATACTATATATTACACAGGCCATGGCCGGAGACACATATGACACGCGATTCAATAAAGGATCTTATCCTTGAAATCATAGAAGATATTGATGAAGATGCAGATTTTGACACTCTTCAGGCAGACAAACCATTACGCGACCAGCTCGACCTTGATTCAATGGATTTTCTTGATATCGTAATGGAGCTGCGTAAACGGCATAAATTACAAATCCCTGAAGAAGACTATCCAGAGCTTGCGTCTCTCGATTCCTGCGTCAATTATCTGGAACCCCTTCTTGCAAACGCATAAAACGTGCATGTCCCACTATTGATCATTGGCGGCGGTCTTTCAGGGCTTGCCGCCGCTCTTCGTTTTGCTCGTTTCCTTCCTGATGTTCTGCTTCTTGAAAAACACTCCCGTACTGGTGGACTCAACTCCTACTATTACAGGAATAACAGACTGTTTGAAACCGGCCTCCATGCCATTACCAACTATGCCCCTCCTAAAGTTAAAAACGCGCCTTTAAACCGACTGCTCAGGCAGTTAAAAATTAAACGCAAAGAGCTTGATCTTCACCAGCAGAACCAAAGTGAAATTCATTTTTCAAATCGTGAATCACTTCTCTTTTCCAATGATTTTTCTCTCTTTGACTCTGAAATCTCCAACAAATTTCCCCAAAGCCATCAGGGGTTTCAAAATCTTCTGCAGATTATTAACAGCTATGACCCCTTTAAACCCCTTGCATTTATTTCCGCCAGAAAAGTCATCCAGGAACAGTTAAACGATGAACTTTTGACAGATATGCTCCTCTGTCCGCTCATGTATTATGGCTCATCCATTGAAAATGATATGGATCTTGGTCAGTTTGTTATCATGTTCAGGGCTATTTTTCTTGAAGGAATGTTCAGGCCCGGCGGAACCATCAAGGACCTGCTCGATTTACTGCTGAATCATTATAAGGAACACGGTGGAAGTATCAGAACAAACACTGGTGTATCCAAAATTTTGTATACTGGAAAAACAATCCATGGAGTTGAACTGGAAAATGGTGAGGAAATCACCTGTAATTACATCCTTTCAACCATTGGTTCAGAAGAGACCTTTGACCTGCTCGACCAACCATCAGAAATGGAATTGCTGCCAAGGCTTGGATTTGTTGAAAACATTTTTGAGATTCGGCCGGAAACAGTTTTCTCTCATTCTCAGGATCGGACGATCATTTTTTATAACACTGCAGACAAATTTTCTTACCGGCAACCTGACCAACTGGTTGATTTCAGCTCAGGTGTCATCTGCATGCCTCAAAACTTTCAGGATCTTCCAGCTGCACCTTTTAAGGAGGTACGAACCACCCATCTTGCAAACTACAATCAGTGGAAAAAGCTTGCAAACGACAGTTCCTCATACAAAATCGCCAAAGAAAACACTGCACTGAGCTCCCTGCCCGTTGCAGAGAAAATCCTTGGTAATTTCTCCCGAAACATAGTATATCGTGATACCTTTACACCACTGACAATTGAGCGTTTTACCGGCAAAAAAAAGGGTGCGATATATGGCAATCCAATAAAAATAAAAGACGGTAATATCGGGTATGACAATCTCTTTTTAGCAGGGACAGACCAGGGATTTCTTGGTATTGTAGGTTCCATGCTAAGTGGTGTTTCAATAATTAATCAACATATCTTGCCTCGTCTGTAATTAAAAAATTAAAACAAAATTTTATTATGCCTGTTTCTTTCTCACAAGCTGCTGACAAATATGATGTCGTTGTAATCGGATCCGGCCTTGGAGGGCTGACCTCTGCCAATCGCCTGGCCTACTGCGGTTACAAAGTACTTCTTCTGGAATTCCACAGTCAACTTGGTGGCCTTGCTACCTGGTTTAAACGCAAAGGCCATATTTTTGATGTCTCTTTGCATGGCTTTCCTTACGGGATGGTTAAAACCTGCAGAAAATACTGGAACAGAGAAATAATGAATTCCATTGTCCAGTTAAAAAATATCATCTTTGATAACCCCCAGTTTCATCTGAAAACCACTTTTGATCGAGTGGATTTCACTGAAAAACTGAACAAACAATTTAAAATCCCTCAAGCCACCATTGATGATTTTTTTACTCGTGTTGCCGGCATGAATTTCTATGACGATCAATCCATGACAACAAGAGAATTATTTGAATCATTTTTCCCCGGTCGCAGTGACGTTCACCGTCTGCTCATGGAACCAATTACCTATGCCAATGGCTCGACACTGGATGATCCCGCCATCACCTATGGAATTGTTTTTTCAAATTTCATGAACAAAGGGGTTTTCACCTTTGAAGGTGGAACCGATAAACTGATTGGTATGATGACAGTAGAGCTTGAAAAAAATGGTGTTACCATCTGCACCAATGCAAAAGTTGATCGGATTGTAGTTGAAAAAGGAAAAGTAAAAGGAATTGAATGTCAGGGACGTATGATACAAACTCCCTCTGTGGTCTCAAACTCAGGTATCACGAACACCATCTATAATCTCGTCGACAAAGACGCTTTCTCTGATGAATTCATGGAAAAAGCTGATAAAACACGAGTGAACAACTCTTCCTGCCAGGTGTACATGGGCATAAAAAAAGAAGAACAGATTGATGATATCGGCGATCTTATTTTCACCTCCACTGCACCTGAATTTGATTCTTCCGAGCTTCGGGATTTTCATACCAGATCAAAGACCTTTTCTGTCTACTATCCCAAGACTCGACCGGGACATAATAGATATACCATCGTAGCCTCAATGAATTCCAATTTTGAAGACTGGAAAAATTTCACCGAAGAAGAATACAAGGCAGAAAAAGAGAACCTGATTGAACGTACCCTTGTGGATCTTGAAAGGTATCTCCCTGAGGCCCGAAAAAAAATCGACTGGCTGGAAGCGGCCACCCCGAGGACCTTCAACCGGTATACGCTGCACACAAGAGGAACCTCATTTGGCACCAAATTTGAGGGGCTTGATGTGTCTCGTAACATTTTCAAAGAGGTTGGTGGATTATTCCATGTTGGGTCTGTGGGCATTATCATGTCCGGTTGGCTTGGGGCCATCAATTACGGAGTCATAGTGTCTAACGATGTTGATGCTTACATGAGAAGCCTGGATTAAAAACATTATGCAGAATTTCATCGGACAAAAAGTAATTATCAGCGGTGCCAGCCGCGGTATTGGTAAAGCAATCGCCCTTGCCTTTCTTGAACAGGACGCAACAGTTATCGGAATTTATGGTGGCAATAAAGAGGCGGCCGATATAATGCTTGCTGAATGCAGCAGGTTTAACAATCGGCTTCAACTCCACCAATGTGATGTGGCAAATTCATTGCAGGTGGAAAACTTTTTCAAACAAATTGAAGAAGAATTTGATACTATTGATATCCTTATCAACAATGCCGGAATACGTCGTGATAAACTTCTTGCCATGATGGATACGGACAGTTGGCAGCAGGTGATTGATATAAACCTGACCGGTACTTTTCTCATGTGCCGCAGCGCTGTGCTCCTGATGCTCAAACAGAAATATGGCCGTATCGTCAATATCACTTCACCCGTTGCAAATCTTGGTTTTGCAGGACAGACAAACTACGGTGCATCCAAAGCCGGCCAGATAGGACTCACAAGAAGTTTATGCAAGGAAACAGCACGAAAAAAAATCACTGTTAACTGCGTGTCTCCCGGTTTTATAGATACTGAACTTATCGCTGACTTATCTCCAGAGTTAGTTAAAGAGTACAAAAAAAATGTTCCCATGCGCCGTTTTGGAAAAGTCGAAGAAGTAGCTGCAGCCGTACTTTTCCTGGCGTCTAAAGATGCGGCTTATATAACAGGTACTGTGCTTGACGTGAACGGAGGACTTTAAATCGTGATTGAGAATTTAAAAATCACTGACCTTATTCCCCACCGTCCTCCTTTTCTCTGGGTCGACTCCATGATTGAGTTTGACGCATCAAGCCTTGTTACGGAAAAATACATTCCAAAAGATCTGGATCTATTTCAAGGACACTATCCGGATCATCCCATCCTGCCCGGGGTTATTCTCTGTGAAGCTGTTTTTCAAACAGGTGCCCTGCTTATTTCCCTTCTTTTAAAAGACTCACAAGATCCGGTTTCGGGAGTTCCGGTACTGACCCGTATAGAAGGTGTGAAATTCAAACGACCTGTGGGACCTGGAGACACCATTCGTATGCAGGTAACACTGAAAGAAACATTAGCTGGAGCCTGGTTTTTAAAGGGAACCTTGCGTGTCAGAGAAAAAATTGCAGTCAAGGTCGACTTTGCCTGTACACTCGCCGAGATAGAATGAAGGTCAAAGAAGATCTGGAACCGTTATTCACATGTATCTTCTGCGGAGAAGCAAAAGCGGAACTGCACGGTCGATGACAAAACGCAACTGTAGTCTGCACGTCGTGTGGAATGGAAGTTCCAAGCTCTTTCTATGAATCTCAACTTAACGAATATATTAATTTTCTTTGTAAACTCGCCGAAGATTGACCTTTTCGAACATCCGATATATATAAAATACTATCAATCATTTTTTCATTTCCCAGAGGAATAACAAATAGTGCAGCTCTCAATTTCCAATATGATTATGCATGCCGGCCCCATGGGCCAGATGGTAATGCTTACCCTTTTAATATTTTCGCTGGCTTCATGGTCCATCATCTTCATGAAGACCAGGTTATTCAAAAAAGTAGTCACTGAAACCACTGAGTTTCTGGAAGCGTTCTGGACATCTAAAACATTAAAAGATGCAGATACTTCTGCCAGACGTTTCCCTTTAAGTCCGGAAGCAGCTGTATTCAGTGCTGGTTTTTCAGAACTTCAAAAAATCAACAAAATCAGAAGCAGTAAAGATCAAAACACTGAAAATGAGTCTCTTGAAATGCAGCTAGCCACCATGGACAACCTGAAACGTGCTATCCGCAAGGCTGAATCGCAGGAAATCGCAGATCTTGGGAAGTCTTTAGCCTTTCTTGCCACCACCGGTTCAGCAGCACCGTTTATTGGTCTTTTTGGTACAGTATGGGGAATAATGGCCTCGTTTCATGATATCGGCATGCGTGGCTCTGCTTCTCTAGCTGTTGTTGCCCCTGGTATCTCAGAAGCATTGGTGGCCACTGCTGCTGGTCTTGCTGTAGCAATTCCTGCTGTTATTGCTTACAATTATTTTGCAAATCGATTGGGAGATATTGAAAATGAGATTCAAAATTTCTCCACTGATTTTCTCAATCTTGTTGAAAGAGATCTCTTAAGCCGAATATAGGATTAAAAAATGGGATTTAACACAGGAAAATCAAGAGGAGGCCTGATGTCCGAGATTAACGTGACGCCTATGGTGGACGTAATGCTCGTACTCCTCATTATCTTTATGGTTACAGCCCCAATGATGACGCAGGGACTTGAGGTAGATCTTCCTGAAACCACTGCAAAATCTCTCAGACAGGAAGAAGAACCAGTTATTATAAGCCTTGATAAAGACGGCAAAATCATGCTTGGCAAAATAGAAGTCAGCCAGGCTATGTTTCGGCAGCAACTTGAAAAGCAGCATGGGAAAAACACAGAACAACCAATTTTTCTCAAAGCAGATAAAAATGTTGCTTACGGTATAGTTGCCTCCCTTATGGCTGACATCAAAGATGCCGGCTTTGATAAACTAGGCATGATTACCCTGGCAAAAGAAGATCGTCACTGATTGTGCCCACAGAATATCGTATACGTCCAATGACGACAGGCTGGAAACTTCCATTTAATCTTGCTCTTCTTCTGCATATTCTCATCGTAGCATCAGCTCTAGTATTACCCAGATATCTGCATAAAAGACCAACACTACCGGATTTTCACACTGTTGACCTGATAAATATTGCGGAACCTATCGCAGAACCAGCGTCTCCAGAACCGTCAGTAGTGCCACCGTCTCCAACCAAAGCTCCTGTAAAACCCCAGCAAAGAAAAATTATTAAGGCAAACAAACCTGCTGTACCAATTGCCCCCCCTGTTGTTCAAGAGGCGCCTCCGGCCCCGGTTAAGGCTATATCTATTAAACCTTTAAAACGAAAATTAAAGAAAAAATTACCCCCTGATACAAGAGCAAGGGATAAAAGAATGGCCAGAGAAGCTGAACAGAAAAGACAACAGCAGGCTCTTGAAATAAAACGGCAACAATTACTGCAGGAAGCACGTCAGCAAAAAGCCCTTGCCGATGCTGAAGAGGCTGCTGCAAATGATGCCGTAAACGCGCTCAAACAGATGTTGCTCGCTGATGAGAGAGCTTCTTCAGAAAAATCAAACCAGCGAACAGTCTCAACTTCAAGAAGAACTGGCGGTTCCAACAGTGTACTCGAAACCCAATATCAATCTTCAATTTTCAGTAAACTTCAACAGTATTGGGCTTTACCGGAAATCAAACAATGGAACCCTGACCTCACAGCAGTAGTCGTAATACAAATTGCCAAAAATGGACGCATTCTAAGTCATAGCTTTGAGAAACGTTCTGGAGACCGGGTCTTTGATCAATTTGTCAGTCGTACCATTCAGGAGGCAAATCCTTTACCTGCTATTCCAGCAGCCCTGAAAATGCAACAGTACACCATTGGTCTTCGTTTTAAACCTGGGAGGATTCAATAAACTCCGCCCTGTTCAACATGAAAAAGGTTGACTGCGATTCTTAACCATTTATAATCCAGATAGTAATTACTTCTTCTTTCTCTCAACTTATAATACCAGTTATGAAAATACGTATTTTTTCTTTTATTTCATCACCCTATAAATTATTTTCGTGTTTTTTTACTCCTCAGCTAAACGTTAGACTCCCAGGGTGTACTGAGCTGAGTGAAAAAAATCTTCTGATGGTACTGATACCCCCTCGGAGTCTAACGCTTAGCTGTTGGATATTCGTGTCTTTTTTTCTATTGATGATGCCTTGCCAGCTACCGGCCAAGGAGATTGTCTATCTTGATATTACTTCTCCTGATGCTCGTAAAATTAACATTGCCGTACCCTGGTTTGTCAACAAGGAGCAACCTGATCGCTTGCAGGTTTATGGCCGAGACCTTGCCGACACATTAGGGAATGCTCTTTTATTTCATGGCATTTTTTCTCTTATTCCTGTTGAACAATATGGAAAAAGACAGGATACTGACTGGAAATCACTTGGTGCAGATTTTGTTGTCATTGGCAACTATAGTCTTTCTGCCCAAGGTGTAAAAATGGAGATCAGACTCCTTGATGTGGCCGGTGGCGACATGCTTATGGGTAAACGGTATAACGGCACCCGGAATCATGAACAAAGGATGCTTTTCAAATTTACAAACTCTGTAATCAAAGAAATGACCGGTCAGGACGGGATTGCATCCTCAAAGATCGCTTTTGTTTCCGATCGTAGCGGTTTTAAAGAGATCTACCTGACAGATATCCTTGGTAAGAATACACGCCAGATTACCCGCCATAAAAATCTTGTTGTTTCACCCCGTTTTTTGCCGGGAGGCAGATACCTTACTTATACTTCTTATCATTCCGGAAATCAGAATCTTTATATTACAGACCTGGAACAGAGCAGGACCACAAGGCCTCTATCACGCAGAAAAGGGATGAACCTTGCCCCAGCCTGGTCACCTGATGGAAAGCAAATGATTCTTACCTTAAGTAAAGACGGCAATCCCGATCTTTTCCTGTTGGACAGAGAAGGCAAAATTTTAAAGCAACTTACCCGTCGTTCCGGGATTAACGTGTCACCTACATGGTCACCTGACGGAACCCAAATTGCCTTTGTTTCTGACCGTAGTGGTCGCCCTCAAATCTATTTCATGAATTTAAAAAATGCCAAGGTACAACGCATCACCTTTAAAGGCAGTGAAAATGCAGAGCCCAGCTGGTCACCGACAGGGGATTTAATTACTTATTCCAGCCTTGTTGACGGATCCTATCAGATATTCACTATTGCTACGCGTCCCGGTGCCACACCGAAACAGGTAACGAATGATCCAGGTCACCATGAATCACCGACCTGGTCACCGGATGGCAAACAAATACTCTTCTCGCTCCGCAAAGGACGTGAACAAAAAATATATGCTGTCCTCAAAAATGGAAGTAACATGAGACAGCTTTTTGAACTTCCCGGCAACCAAACGTATCCACGCTGGACCAGTAATCAGAATTAATTTTATTATACGAACCCACAGGCTACCCATGAAAAAACATTATTTTACTTCTCTTATACTGATCAGCATCATGCCTTTTCTCACCCAGTGTGCCTCGCAACAGGAGGTGGACACTTTGAAACATCATGTCAGGATAATTAATAAAAAACTTGACGACATGAAGGAAAATACCGTTGGTCAAATGCAGCAACGCCAGGCAAGTTCATCAGGGCAGCTTGATCAATTACAAAACGATATTCTGCAGCTGAACAGCACCCTTGACGAGAATCAACATATGAATCGTATGTTGCAGGAACAGAACAAAGAGTTGCAGCTTGAAGTTCAAAACCTCTCCACCGAGCAGGAAAAAACGCTGAACACAAAGCTTGCAGAGCTTGACACTAAAATTGCGACCCAAAAAGAATCGCTGACAGCCATTCAGCAAGCAAGGGTTCAGGATGCTGAACGACGATCAAAAGCTGCCAAAAAGGCAGCTGATGATGCCATGCGTAAAGCTCAGCAGGCTAGCCTTGCTAAGACCACCAGCCGTTCATCAGGTTCCGTTCATCTTCGGCCAACTGCAAAAAAAGTGATTTTCTCCCCACCTCCCAGAAGCAGCACAGTCAAAGCAAACACAACTGCTCCCCCCACCCGGACAAGCACCAAGGTCAGCAAACCTGCAGCACCAGTGGTTGCTACTCCTGCAGTTGTCGAATCAGTTGATACTTTAGGAAAAGCGCAACAGAAATACAGGGATGGTAAATACAAAGAGGCCTTTAGTCTTTTTGAAGAAAATGCTTCCAGGAAAGGTTCTAACAAAACCGCCATTACCTCCCGTTATATGATGGGGGAATGTCTTTTTAAGCAGGGCCATTATGACCAGGCAATTATTCAATACCAGCAGATCATTTCAAACTACCCTGGTAATCCCCAGGCTGCCAAGGCATTACTCAGACAGGGTGAAGCTTTTGAACAGCTTTCCGACAACGAAACTGCAAGAATTATCTACAAGAAGATAACAACCTCTTATAGTTCTTCGCCTGAAGCGGAAACTGCAAAGAAAAGAATCTCATCACTGTAGCCCCGGGAGGCTGTCCGAGAATGGGAAAGATTCGCCTGGATGAACTTCTACTTCGTTCAGGTTTATGCACCACTCTCCAACAGGCACAGGGTTTAATAGGTGCAGGGATTGTCACAGTTGACGGATCCCGTGCAGATAAAGCAGGTATCCTTTTTCCAGACAGCACTGTAGCAGTTGTAAAAAGCCGATGTCCCTATGTATCACGAGGCGGTTATAAATTAAAAGGCGGCCTGGATAAATTCTCCTTTGACCCAACAGGCTTGACCTGCATTGATATCGGCGCTTCAAGTGGCGGGTTTACTGACTGCCTTCTCCAGCATGGAGCGCGGAAAGTTTATGCTGTTGATGTGGCTTACGGGCAGCTGGACTGGAAACTTCGACAAGACAAGCGAGTTGAAGTGATTGAACGCTTTAATGCCAGAAAAATCACCAGGGAACAAATTCCCGAACCCATTAACCTGGCAGTGATAGATGCGGCATTTATCTCACTGACAAAGCTCATCCCACCCCTGATCCCCCTGTTTGCCAAGCCTTTTGCCATAATCTGCCTGATCAAACCGCAATTTGAACTTCCACGCAACCTTATTCCAAAAGGTGGTGTTGTAACAGATCCGGAGCATCATCAGATGGCTATTGACAAATTAACTGACTTCGTGGAAGGAATCGGCCTGCATTGCCAGGATGTGGTTCCCAGCCCAATCCTTGGCCCAAAGGGAAACCGGGAATTTCTTCTTTTTATAACGGGATGAATCGCCTTTAAGATGCCATCAATCCTTCCCTTCCAACCTGTCTATCAGTTCCAGTAAGTTCACTATATCGTCTCTCAAATTCCTATCAAGAGCCGGATCAGCCATGGCCACATGCAGATTTTCTCTGGCAATCTTCAGTCGGCCTTCATAGAGATTATATTTAGCAAGGTAATACAAGGAATTTCCATTTTCACCACTGGCTGCCTTCAGCTTACCAATTTCAAAATATACTTTTGAGTACTCCGGCATGACGCCCTGCACTTCCTGTAAATATTTTTCAGCATTTGCAAGATCTCCAAGTTCCAGCCAAATTCGTGCAAGTTGAAAAGCAGCCCACATATCCTGGTGATTACGGTCATATGCCGTCTTTATCAAGGCAAGGGCACGCTCCTTATTCCCAGCCTCCATCTCAACTATTCCGAGATCAACAAGCAAAATATACTTTTCAGGAAAATGAGCTATCACTGTTTGGAGGTTCGCTTTGCTTGATTCATAATTATTCTCCATTCGCTCAAGTTGTGACATCCCATACTGAAGCATAATTTTTTCATTCTCACTGCGCGTATTATCGGCAAGATGATTTTGCAATAAATTGCGTAAATGCTTTCCATCTTTGACCAGAGAAAGAATACGATACTTAAAACGCAGGAATGCAAAATCTTCAGTTGGCTTAAAATTTGCTAGTTCATCACCTTCATATGCCATCAAGGATTGAACATAATCCAGCCGATACTCAGGATGAGGATGAGTCAGAAGATACTGAGGAACATTATGCCCCATGGTATAACTACTGATACGACGCATGGTATGCAGCATTGTCTCCTGGCCATGGGGATGACGCCCCATCTTTTTCATCCATCCATACGCTAGAAGATCAGCTTCCTCCTCATGCTGTCGGCTGAAGTAGAGGCTTGCTGCGTGACCTGCAGCAAGAGATCCGGTCAGAAGTGCCTGACTGACAGCACCTACTCCCAGGGCAAGGCTGGCAAGTGCAAGAAGAGTTGTTACGATAGTAACCTTAGACCCCTGTGCCATACCTATTGCAATATGGCGGGAAACCACATGACCAATCTCATGGGCCAGAACTGAAACAAGTTCATCTTCAGTGTCCATCTGTTCGATGAGTCCTGAAAAAAAGAACACTAGGCCGGAAGGTGCGGCAAAAGCATTGAATTGTGAAGATGCAATAATGTTAAAATGATAGTCAAAAAATTGAATCCCGGCGACATCAATAACTTCATTCCCAAGTTCATTGATATATTGATAAATATCAGGATCATCAAGCAAAGGAAAAGCAAGCCTGAGCTGGTAAAGCAACTGTTCACCCATTTCACGCTCGTCCCCGACACTAAAAGCCATGCTTTTTGCAGCAACAGAGGCCTGCAGCAGACTCATAACGAGAAAACAGATGAAAAACTTATGCATGC
>JAYEOK010000011.1:0-6319 GCA_034722915.1 Thermodesulfobacteriota bacterium
TATTTAAATTTCATAACTAGTTGATGTCTCGTATGTTAATTTCAAAAAATAGGTTCAAAGCATCGCGTTTTCTTGCCGGTTTTAAATTGCCAAATATCATGTCAGAACTTTTGGGACGCACTACTAGTAAGAGATATATCAAAACATATCACAGCCCAAGTGATATATCAAGATATATCAATATGTCATTGCAAGGTACACCCTAACTTGAAAACAGCATAGGAATTTTTATTTCTTTCTTTTTATTACAGGTAGTTAAGGATTCGATGTATTCACTCCGAGGCCCCATTTATTTTTTATATAAGAGTTGGCAACAGCCCTTCCGTATCGAATGATGAAAATGATTCTTGCGTCTGGAAAGGTGGTATTCAAATTCTGCAGACAATGTGTCAGGTCGGGATCCTTTAATCCCCATCTCTTTTTATTGTGCTTCTCAAGGAAGTGTTACAGATCCGCCCCGAGTTATTCCTCCATAGCTCGGTCAATACATGATACATGCCCAATTCCTCTGTTTAACTATGAATTATTTTATCAAATAATTCATAGTAATCTTCCATCCTACGTACACGTTTAGCAAAAGAAAAATCCTTCTCAATACGTTTTCTTGCGTTTTGCCCAAATTGTGTTCTCCTGTCCGCATCTTCCAAAAGTTCGACCACTTGATTACTCAAACTTTTAATGTCCCGTATAGGGGAAAGAAAACCTGTTTCACCATGGACAAGTAACTCAGGCACGCCGGCAACTGAAGTTGATACAACTGGAACCTCAAGGGCCATTGCCTCCAACACGGTATTAGGTAAGCCTTCGGTAAGGGAGGTCATCAGGAATAGATCCAGTGATGTATAGACATCCAATAGATCAGTTCGGTGCCCCGTGAAATAAAACTTATTTTCCATTCCCAATTCAGCAACACGTTTTTTTGCCCTGGCCATTGCATCACCATGACCATCACCAACAATAACAAATTTCACATTGGGCATCCTCTTACAGACCTCTGCTGCAACCTGATAAAAGCTAGGTAGATCTTTATGCTGTGCTGCTATTCTGGCAACCGTTCCTACGAGAAGTTCATTGTCACCAATATGAAGTTCCTGGCGAAGCACAGGATTTCCCAACTCTGAACGCCAGACATCAATATCAATACCATTGTGCAATACCTGTATATCTTCTTCACGCAGCCCATCATCTATCATACATTTTTTCGTATGATGAGAAACGGCAAGAATAGGTTTATCAAAACGTTGCATTAACCAGATGTTTGCCTTGCGCCGTACTTTAAAATTTAAAAAAGCAGCAAGACTGTCAAAATCCCTGCGGAGATATGGGGAATGCAGATGACAGGTATACATAATCCGAATTTCTGGTATCGCTCGTTTGATCATCCAGCCATAAAGGAGTGTTTTCTCGTCATGAGCGTGGATAAGCGTTAGGCCTTGGTCTTCAATAATCTTCGTGATTTCTTTGACACAACGGCGGTCAATAAGCTTTCGATCAAAAACTTCTAAATAATTGACACCTAAACTCTCCGCCCACTTATCAATGGAATACTCTTTGTCTGCAGGGTCACGAAGATAGAGAACCTGCACATACACTCTACTTTGATCATGTTGGACAGCAGAATTTAAAATAGTCTTATCCGGCCCTCCTCCCCCTTTATAGGTTCCACGAAAATCTAACACACGTACAGGCTTATTATTCATATTTTCAAACCAGATTTTTAATTATACAAGGATTCCCCATGGCAAGGCTATTTGCGGGAACATCCTTAGAAACCACTGCATTTGCTCCTATTTTACAATTATCGCCAATATTTATTTCACCAATAATTTTCGCCCCTGCCCCAATCATCACATTATTGCCAATCAGGGCTGCCCCACCAGAACCTCCTGAATCACCTATGGTTACGTGATGATACATATTACAACCCTCGCCAATTCTAACCGTTGGGTGTAGCATTATCCCACCAAAATGGTGGATATGAAACCCCTTCCCTATATGGCAAGCTGCCGGTATACATATCCCTGTGGTGATTTCAATAAACCTTTCACAAAAAAAACGGAACGGTTGGGTTGGTATCCCCTTTTGCAGGCACCATGAAAAAAATCTATAGACGATGACAGCCTGAAATCCCTGAGACAGCAGACCTCTGACAAATGTACGGGCAGAGGCCTCACCTCCTCCCAGCGCTCGTAAATCTGCTTTAACATTTTCAAACATCATTTTCTTATTTTTTCAGACTTAGATTTTTCATCTCAAGCCAGAGGGCAAACATAAAAACTGACCACAACAACGTACCGTGATTAAACTTCTTTTGTTGATGCTGTTCCCAAATTTCTGTCAAGCCTGGCATTGAAAAAAATTGTGGCATGGCATTGCCTTCAAAAATTGCTGAGGCTGCCATCTCCTTAAGATCACTTCGAAACCACTGATCAAGTGGCACTGTAAAACCATGTTTTTTCCTGCGAAGCACGTCATTTCCTAACAAAGAACGAAAAGTCTCTTTCAAAAGAAACTTTTTTTCTCCTTTATTGATTTTCATTCCAGAGGGCACTCGGGCAGCAAATTCTATCACCTTATGATCCAAAAGTGGTGATCTGACCTCCAGCGAATTCGCCATGCTCATTCGATCTACTTTGACAAGAATATCACCGGGTAAAAAGAGTTTTAGATCCGTATACAAGATCTTTGACAAGTGATCTTCACCATTGGCATTCCGATAATATCTTCTGGTGTGTTCGGCTGGATCATAGCCATCCACCTCATGCAGAAAATTATCGGAGAATATTTGTACGGCCTGTGATCCCCGTAAAAAGGTATTAGTCACATAAAAGGCATCAGCAGGATCCAGACAGGCTGAAGAGCAGAGAGAGTTCAATCGTTTTAATGAATTGAGCTGCATAAATGGATGGGTCAAATCACAAATGGCTCCCAATAAAGGAGCAGGCAGAAGTTGCCTTACTCGATTCTCATAACTATCAATGGTATATTTCTCGTAGCCGGCAAAACTTTCATCTCCCCCATCACCCGACAGAGCCACTGTAACATGCTGCCTGGCCATTTTTGAAACATAATATGTAGGAACCATTGACGAATCGGCAAACGGCTCATCAAAATGCCAAACCAGCTTCTTAATAATCTCAGCAGGCTCATCCTGAATATATTGCTCATAATGACGTGAACCCAACTTCTCTGCAAAATCTTTGGCATACTCCGCCTCATTGTGTTCCTTATCATCAAAACCAATGGTGCAGGTAGTCACCGGTTTTCTGCCAGTCCGGGCCATGAGTGCCACAATGGCAGATGAGTCTACACCTCCGCTCAGAAAAGCCCCAAGTGGCACATCAGAAATCAACCGGCATTCTACAGCCTCACGAACAGTTTGCAAAAGCTCTTCTTCAAGATCAACAGGAGAGGAATCAGATAATTGTGAAGAAAAATCAATATCCCAATACTCTTTGATCTTTAGCTGGCCATCTTTGTAAAGAAGATAGTGCCCTGGTTCTAACTTACAGATATTTTTATAGATACTTTTGGGATGAGGAATATAGAGGTACTTACAATAATCAAGTATTGCTGTATTATCAACTTCAATGGGGATTTCATCCAGCTCCAGGATGGACTTCAGTTCAGAGGCAAAAGCGAATTTGTTTCCCTGGTGATAATAGTAGAACGGTTTTTTTCCGATGCGATCCCGGGCGGCAAAGAGTTCTTTCTTTTTATTATCCCAGATAGCGTAGGCATACATGCCGCGTATTTTCTGTAAGGATTTTGGCCCCTGATCGGCGTACAGTGCCAGGAGCACTTCCGTATCAGTGCGGGAATGGAATTCATAGCCTTTACCAATCAGTTCTTTACGAAGTTCCTGAAAATTATATATCTCCCCGTTAAATACAATTATATAACGTCCATCCCGACTACTCATTGGCTGTCTGCCGTCCTCTGACAGATCAATAATGGACAGACGCCGATGACACAGGCCAAAATGATCATCAATGGCAATTTCACCCATATCAGGCCCGCGATGAAGCATCGCTTCATTCATTCTGCCTAGTAATCTCTCGGGATTATCTCCAAGTAAATTTCTGCTTGCACCAGCTATTCCACACATTATTTTACGTTATTCACTCCTGCAGTTATCACCCTCAAAATATTGCGAGTGATCTGGCCCCATAATAAACATTATAAAGCAGCCATAACCGTGCTGCATTACCCACATTCACAGCGTGTCTCAATTTCAACCAGACAATGAGGCATATTGGCAACTGCCATAGCAGGCAACCAATCAGAAAATAGTGCCAGGAATCACTCCAAAGCGCTACTGCAATGACCAGCATCGGCATAAACATGAAATAAAGCGGCAACAAGAGACTTGGCAACTCTGCCAACCGCAAACCATGCGCACGCAATCCGGCATAATTACTCCTGCCCCGCCACCTCTCCTTAGCAAAAAACTCTCTAAGTGTTCGAGCCTCACCATGGTGCGTTGCTTCAATACGCAAATCAGATATAATCTTACCATACTCAGCCAGACGATATGAGATATCGACATCCTCACAGGTGACAAGATCTTCATTAAAACCATCCATATCAAGAAACAACTGGCGTGGAATAAACATATTCATTGACTCCAGCCAGGAAACCTCTGCAACCGTCTCTCCTCTCTTACCACGAACAAGTAGCCATGTACGCTGCACCCACGTAGAATCCTGTGGAATCCCTGGAGGTGAGCCAAAAAGCGAGACCTCCTTTTGTTTCAGATACCTGGAAGCCTGTTCAAGCCAATCTGCAGCAACTGTACAATCCGCATCCATAAATACCAACACCCGCCCCTGCGCCATCCGGGCACCATGATTCCGTAAAGCAGAAATATTCACTCCGGGTATTTGTACAACCTGCGCACCATTAGATTCTGCGATACTTACTGTCCTGTCGTCAGAGCCGTTATCAATGACAATCACTTCATATCTATCTTGCGGATAACTATTAGCAAAAATAGAGTGCAGGCAGACGGAGATATTATCTTCCTCGTTCCGGGCCGGAATAATCACTGAAAAATCAAGTTCAGCTGTATTTTGGGCTGGTATAATTATGGATTTTTCTTTCATCATTGTAAAGTATGCTACTTTCTGGAAAATTTCTTCCAGGTCACCGGCTGCTTATTCAAACACCCTTTATAAAGTCCATAAAAAGCAGCTCCGTTAACCAGGCAGAAATAAAATGGGACCCCTATAAATGCAAATCGGCTTTCACCACCGACCAGAACACCTGATAAAGCACAAAAATAAAAAAGGCATTGTCCAGCCAGGCATAGCTGGTAAAAAATTCCACCATCATGCACAACAATAAAAATATTTGTATACAGAAGAACTAAAAGAAATACCGGAACCAACCAACGCAGCATCTTGTGGGACAAAAATGCGAAAAAGAGTTCTTTCTGTGATGGACCTGGAATACCCTCGGCCTGCTTTAGAGCCTGCACAGCCCCGGCAATGACACGGGATTTACGTAAAAATTCTATGGAATGCGAAATTGTGCTTTCCTCATACCCTTTAGCTTCATCATCATAAACAAGCCGCTTACCCTGTATGGCAACATTCATTGAAATGACAAAATCATCAAGAATAATATTTGGAGCCGGAGGAATAAAAAGTTCACGTCGTATGGCATACATTCCACCATCAGCACCTATTATAGAGCCAATTTCCGATTCTTTCTGCTGTATCCAGCGTTCATAGAGGTAATAAGCAGATTCTGATTCTCCAAAATTCGTTTCTTCATTAGAGAGAACAACATCAGCACTTACGCCTCCGACAGATGGATCACTGAAGCTCCGGACAAGCTTACGTAATGCGTCTGGAGCGTACATGGTATTAGCATCTGAAAAAACAAGAATATCTGAGGTAAGCTGAGGAACAGTTTGTAAAATTGCTCCAATTTTTCCAGTCCTTTCCTTATATTCATAAAAGCTTAGTTGCCTGCCCTCATATTTTTTGACAATTTCATTCGTGTTATCCGTAGATCCATCCGAGGCAATAGCTATGTGAAATTTTTCTTTTGGATAGTTAATTGCCAAAGAGTTTTGAATTTTTTCTTCAATGACCTCGTCTTCATTATATGCACACACAACCAGTGTAATATCCGGGAGGTCTGTGCCATGTATTACGGGCCTGGCACACCATTTTGCCCATAATGCCAGAACAACTGGATAGCCAAAATAGACATAAACAGTAATGAGCAACGAAGTCCAGAATACCGTACGGGACGTAATAATTTCCACAGAAAGCAGACTGCTTACAAAACATGCGACATAAAGAACCAG
>JAYEOK010000012.1:0-6313 GCA_034722915.1 Thermodesulfobacteriota bacterium
GAAACGCTATGCGATTATTTAATCCTCAACGTAGCCCGGCTACGTCTGCGGTTAAATAATCACAGATCGTTTCTCTAAACATTCATCTTACACCTCATAATTACGAACTTATTTTTGAATGAGCCCTTAATGTGGAACCGATCAAAGGGTAAATGGTATTGTGTCCCCGGAATTTTCCGGAATTTTATATTTTTTATGAAGGAGAAACAAATCAAATGACAATTTCAGACTGGCTGGATGAACAAGAAGCAGCGAATGTTGATGTGTCTCAAATCGAATTGCCGAGAAATATGGCATTTGATGAAGACCCTGAGGAAACTATTTTTTTTAAACAGATCAATCCCTGCGGGCTTTTCTGTACGAAGAACCATCCCTTTTCTACGGTCGAACGTTTTGGTCACTGGTATTACTGTAGAGGTCAGGACAAGAAAGCAGGTATTCATTCATCAGAAATGAAGTGGAGGATGTTTACAAAAGATAAAGAAATTGCTCTCCAAACTGCTAAAGAGCATATAGAATAATAAGGGACATTCCACGTTTTGTGCAAATCGTATTTATTATACTGCAAAGAGTTTTAATTGATGAGCAACTTTATTATCTACTCAATCGTCGCCTCTGTGGCGCTGACTGTGATTCTGAATATTTTGCCACTTCTATTTCCAAATGCTGCAGCTAAAGTGCAGAAAAGGATCGAAGAAAATGCAAGGCATGCCATTGAACAACACGAAGACACTACTCGTCCACGTGTTAAAGTGTTTTTTTCTTGGAAGGCGATGCTCATCGGCTCTATCGTACTCACTGTAGTGGTTAACCTTGTAGGGTTTCTGGCCCGCTAAATTGCCGTTTTTTACGACGCCATCAATAGAGGGAAGAGAAGGTCTTTTATGGCAAGATCACCCTTTGCATGCAATAGTTGTGTTGCATAAAATAACTACATTCTTATCCTATCAATTAAGACCAATACGGAGGATATTATGGGAATCCTGGCTGTAAGACGTTATCCGACAAAATTGTTTCTGGAGCTGGCAGATCACACATATGTAGAGTGCGGGACAGGAAAAAAGGGGTGGGCGTGCTGGGGTGGAAAAACAGGCGGTACTGCACTGAGGAAGGCACCGGGGAGTAGCAGTCGGGCAGATAAAATTGCGCAGCCCAATGAAAAGGCAGGGATCAAGTGCTATCTGATCAATGGTGTATGTCATCAGGCTGCCAACCGGATATTGCTTCCGGCTGGAATAACCGTTCGCGGTGCTCGCGGGTACTCCATTTCAGAGGCCCTCTTTGGTCCTTATGGGAGGATAGGTTTCTGGACATGTAAATCACCCTTCAAGAAATACAGCTCGACCAGTGGCGATCTCCCAGAGTGTGTTCCGACAAAAAAACAAGCAAAAGCTATGGGGCTATTCAAGAAACGGTCTGCAGATGATATGGCGGACTGGCAATATATCCAGAAAACGCTCGCCATCTACCGGGAAGGTGAGAAACAGATTAAAATGAAATCATTGCAGCTTTCTGATGCGATGCAATTGCAGGTGAGACTTTTTCAGCACATGGTTGATTTTCAACTTGGGCCCATGGTGGATAAAAAACTCAACACAAAAATACTGAAAGTTCGTGAAGCAACAGAGAAAAAAATTGAAAAGACACAGGACGGAATTACAAAAGTTAAGACTGATATGAGGGAGTATGCTGAGGCTCTTAACAAAATCACTGAGCGGTTTCAGGATGAGATGGCCAATTTACTGAGTGCGGAAGCCTATAAAGCGCTTTTTGATCTTAAACCGGAGGAGCGGATTGTGCTGGCTGATCCAGCGATTCTCAGCAAAGAGTATAAGGTCGATTTAAAATACTAACACCGGTAAACGGTAAGTGAGGCCGGCATAAGTGCCTTGTTGATATGTTCAACTTGCTAACTTTAATAGAATTCTCCATTTCCTTGTTTTTTATGACAGCTTTTCAGGAGTAAGGCACTAATTCAGGAGTGATAAAATAAGGGCATGAAGACTGAGTTGGATCATGGACTGTGCCTGTCAGGCGAGGAGTATGATAAACGAATCGTCGAACTCCATGCGAACCTGCCTCCAACCCTTTCCCCTGAAATGGAGAGGCAGGTTCGTCGTAAGGAGATGGATATTGCCATTGATTACCGGCTGGGGTGTGATTTTCCCGAACATCGCCGGGATCAGCTCTGGGAAGTGCAGGAGCGGGTTGAAAAGAGGCGTGGACGGCTGATGTTCAAATATTTGTTCAGGCGTTTTTTTTCAAAGATGTTTGTTCGCAGTGCTCAGGATCTTGCGGGCTATCTGGTGGACGAGTATGGCAAAGTGTTGAGCCGGGAAGAGCTTGAAAAATATTTCGGCAAAGATGAGGCACGAAATCCAGCCCTTCCCATTGATATTGAAAATCTGTAACTGCCTGCATCCCTTACTTGACACAAGCACTTACCGCCAGCTTGGACAGAACCAGCGTCCCCGGCAGGAAAAAGCAAGCAGATATTCATAATGACAGTCGGGACAGCGGACACGGGCGAACCCCCTCTTTTAAATCACCACATTTGAGATAAGCCCGTACGATATCTGACACCGGTAAACGGTAAGTGAGGCCGGCATAAGTGCCTTGGTTGTACTTGTAACTTATTCATTTTAAAATACTTTCAACTATTCTTGTTTTTTTATTACAGCTTTTCAGTAGTAAGGCACTAAGATAACCTGGCGGTAAAAACCATAATCCTTTTCAAAGCGCTCATCAATACCTGTTCGAAATGATCAAAATGGTTTTGAAGTAAATGGTACAACGGTGAGTCGGTTGGTTTGCGGGGATGATAAACTGCTGTTGTCTTTTGGCATAGTGCTGACTCTCCGTAAATATTCGGCTTACACCTGAAAACAGCCCAAACCACTAAATTGTAAATGTTTGGATAGTGCCTCAGGTTCGTTCAATCCGGCGTGTGAACTATATTGACTCATATGTGAACACGCTGGATTGGACGAAGATGGGGTGCTAGCCGAATATTTACGACTCTCCCATGGAGATACTACAGCATATTCTGTGCCATCAGGAGGAGTCCACGCTTACCTCCGGCTAACAACATGCCGGAATGACGAACTTACAAGGTGTTACGATTGTGTCATCCCCCGAATGTAGTTATCGGGAATCCAAAAGTTCTACCACCAGTTTTGAAGGGCGCTTCTATCCGGTCACATACTGTTCAACAGCAACATCATCAATCTGCTCCGGCGCAAGGAACTGTTCAGCGTACACCTTATACACACCGCTAGTTAAAAAAAGATTAAAGAGATCGGTGTCAAAATGGCCCTCTTTGTGCATGAAAGACATGATCTTGACAGCCTCGCTGAGCTTTTTCGATTTTTTATAGGGCCGATCCGAGGCGGTCAGGGCCTCGAAGACATCGGCAATTACCATTATTTTGGCGGTGGTTGACATTTGCTCACCGGTGAGTTTGCGCGGATAACCTGTCCCGACCATGGTTTCATGGTGTCCTCCGGCAATCTCCGGCACCCGTTTCAGATGTTTGGGATAGGGGAGCTGTTCCAGCATCTTGATGGTTTGGACAATATGATCGTTAATCTTGAAACGCTCTTCATGGCTCAAGGTGCCTCGGGCGACCTCCAGGTTATAGACTTCTCCACGATTATAAAGATACTCCGGTTCATCGACTTTAAAGCCCCAGGGATTGTCCGCTGAGATTTTCTCCCTTTCCTCCCGCAGGATAAGATGTTCCTCCTTGTCACTGAGCAGCTTTTCGGTAACCGGCAGCTCGCGAGCAGGAATCCTCTGCTTGCGCCGCTCCTCTTCCCATGATATACCGATTCGATCATCAAGAGTCCGCTGCCAGGAATTTTGGGCAATTTTATGCAATCTGTCAACGTGTTCAGACGCCATATATTCGCCGCCCTCGTTGCATTGGCCAATAAATGCAAAATCAGCATCAAGCTGCGTTATTTTTTCAGCCAACTGAGCAAGTCTGCTCTCTTTCTCTCCGGTTTCAGCGATTTCCTGCCAGCAGGCAATCTCTGCATCCCGCTTGAGAACCTCAAAACGCATCCGCACCTCATGAATCCGGTCATAGATAGTTTCCAGTTTAGTGGCCTTGTCCACCACATATTCCGGGGTAGTCACCTTACCGCAGTCATGGAGCCAGGCCGCCACATGCAGCTCTTCCCACTGCTCCTCGGTAAGATCATAGTTGGCAAACACTCCGACCTTTACTTCACAGGCCACCTGGGCAAGCATCTTGGCAATAACCGGCACCCGTTGGCAATGGCCTCCGGTATAGGGTGATTTTGCGTCAATGGCTCCGGCGATGAGCTTGATAAAGGAGTCAAACAGCTCCTTTTGCATGCGCAGGAGTTGTCTGGTCTCAAGCAGCACGCCGGCGAGACTTGACATTTTCCGGACAAAGGCGATCCGATCGTCTTGTGTTCGTTCGGGCCGCTTTCCCCGTTCATGGGCATATAAAAGCCCAATAACCCCCATACTGTTTTCCTGCCGATCCTGTAAGGGCAGGCCAACCAAGGTCAAATCCTGTTCCTTGGAAACAGGGACAAATCTGGAATAGACTGCTTTATCATCACCGTCAAGCAGGGTACTACTCACCTCGTTGCTGCGAGCGGCGCGAACAAGTCCATGGCTGCCTGCCATTGCCAGGGAAGGCAGCTGCCCGGTCAATTCCTCAGACACTGCATACGAACCATGGATGACAGCGGGTTTCAATTCATTCTGGTCATCGTTCAGGAGGTAGGTGACGACCCCATCAGCCCCGGCTGCCTGGCCGGCCTCACGGGTTATCCTCTCAAGTAATGGATCAAAGTTTTTTTCCTTGTTCAGGGAATCGACAAGAACCAGGAACTCGGAAATAGTTTTTTCCATGAATGCCATGGCACTTGCCAGATCATTAACCTCCTTGATAACCGATTCACTGGACTGCGAATGGCTGAAATCAAAACGGCTTATGCGTCCGGCCTCAAGAGAAAGACGCTGAAGGGGGCGAGCGACCATCTGGGCCACCAGCCATGCAACAGGAAGGGAAAGGAGCAGGATCAACAGGGCGATGAGCATGGTATGACGCCGACTCTTGATCGCCCCTGCGAGCAATTCATCATCAGGGGCAACAATGAGCAATCGAACCTTGATCCCGTAACTTACGGTGATCGGCAGGATTTCTCCTCGCCACGATTTTCCATCCACTTCAAGAGTGAAGGAGTGTGGTTCGAGACTCCCGGTCAGATCTATGGCGGTGAGGACTGGCTGACCGAGATCAGTAAGTTTGGCCAGCGTAAAGCCTTGTTCTCCCCGATCCAAAATCAATTTATCAACGTCCTTGTAGGCAACCACATGTCCTGCTTTTCCAAATAAAACAACCTCAGAGCCCGGGGTAATCTGATAGCTGCCTATAACCTTGGAAATGGATTCAAGCGTTATATCCGCTCCGACAACGCCACCTGTTTTTTTATCCTGAACAGAGATGGTGCTGCCGACCTTACGGGAAAAATAAAATAAATAAGGACTGGTGGCGGTTATTGTCCCGCTTTCGTGGGCCAGTTTATACCAGGGGCGCTGACAGGTATCAAAGTCCGTGACCACCGGTTTGTTTCGCTGAATTTCCTGCAGATTCTTATCAAAAAACAGGCGGAGCCGAAACCGTTTCCCAGCCCTCCCCTCTGCGATATGATCAACCACGAGATGTGTTTCGGCAGGCGCCCCAAGATTGGCAAGATCCTCGGCAGAGCGAATCAGCTTGACCAAAAAATAATCACCATTCGGGTATCCGACCTGCAGGCCGGTCATACTGGCGACTTGCTCCAGAGCCAACTGAAATTCAGGTAAATAACGCAGGCGCTCTTCCAGGTTATTTGCCTGCATGACAGGAGACAGGGCCCTGAACTCGACGATACGGACAACCGGGCTGAATACCTGGATAAAATCCATGGCCAGTTCCCGGCCAATCCGGCTGAAATGCTGCTCTGCCGCAGCCAGCGAATTTTTTGAAGAAACCCGGAAATGGTACCAGCTCAAAATACTACCGACAGTAAGGATAAGAGCAACAAACAAACTGCCAATGGTAATGCGCAGAGATGGTCGGAATGCTTTCCTGTTGTCGGTTGTCGACATTAATATGCTCCTTGTAACTGTTCAGCAGATAAGGAACGGGAGATAAATAACTTGATAGCATAGGAATTTTCATTTTTTACGAAGCTTAAAAAATGACTACCGAACATTAAAGGACGAATATCGAATATCGAACAGGTAAGCGCAGACTCCGAGGAATATCGAACCGCAGAAGGGGAAAGGC
>JAYEOK010000013.1:0-21971 GCA_034722915.1 Thermodesulfobacteriota bacterium
CACTGTTATCATAGATTTTCGTATTGCACGAGAAGAAGGCGTTTTCCCAATGGTACCTGCTGGAAAGGCTACCACTGAAATGCTCCTTGTCTGATACTGTTTCGTTTTTACCGAAACAAAAAAAGCTAAAGGTGCCTTTTGCAGACACCTTATGAACATATATTTATGCACAGGATAAACCAATGAAACATACGCTTTCAGTTCTTCTACAAAACAAACCGGGAGTCCTTTCCCGGGTCACTGGCCTGTTCAGTGGCCGTGGCTTTAATATTGAAAGTCTCAGTGTTGCCGAGACCCTGGATTCTTCTCTCTCCTGCCTGACCCTGGTTACCGCAGGTAATGATGCCATTGTTGAGCAAATCACAAAACAGCTTCATAAACTTATTGATGTCATCAAAGTTACTGATATCAGTGAAGGTGAATTTGTGGAAAGAGAAATGGCACTCATCCGTGTTAAAGCAGAAAATACAACTCGGGCAGAGGTTTTGCGTGTTATTGATATCTTCCGTGGAAAAGTTGTTGATGTCAGCCCCAAATCCTATGCTGTGGAAATCACTGGTCCTGCGACAAAAATAAAGGCGGTTATTGATATTCTCCGCCCAATCGGAATTAAGGAAATCGTCCGCACCGGTACTATTGCCATGGCGCGGGCACCAAAAAACTAACTCCGTTTAGTGTGGTTTTTCGACGATAAAAACAACTACTTACGCAAAAGCAGATCTCGACAGATGTCGTTATCTGCTTTTTGCTGTATCAGTCCATCTTTCAATCAGGCAATACGTACATGACTCATCCAAGGATTCCACTTGCTCAGGAGGGCTATCCCTTCATTGCTTTTTCCGGCTTTCTGACCCTTATCACAGCCATCCTCGGATATGAAATCCTTGCATGGCCCTCCCTCCTGCTCACTACTTTTGTCGTGGCCTTTTTTCGTGATCCTGAACGAATGACTGATGCATCACCTGAAGAGTTGATTTCACCTGCAGATGGAAAAGTAATCCTCATTGAAGAGCAGTTTGATGACACCTACCTCCAGGAACAGGTAGTTAAAGTATCCATTTTTATGAACGTCTTTAATGTTCATGTCAATCGAATCCCTGTGGATGGAATAGTCCAGGAGATTCAATACAAACCTGGGCAATTTTATTCAGCTGACAGTGAAAAAGGAGCTCTGCTGAATGAACGATGCGGGATCATGATGAAAACAAAAACAGGAACACGTATTGTTTTTGTCCAGGTTGCAGGGCTGATTGCCAGACGAATTGTAAACTGGCTTGAACCTGCAGATGCGGTTCAACGGGGCAAACGCTTTGGACTCATTCGTTTTGGTTCAAGAGTTGATTTATACCTTCCTTTGACAAGTAAAATTGGTGTGAAATTAGGCCAGAAAGTACGTGCCGGAGAAACAGCCATCGCGACACTTCCCTAAACCCACCATTATCTTTTTGATTTTTCTCTTGCATGCCGTATAATTGTAAACAAGAGTAACACGACTCTCCTTCTTTTTGGAGTATGAGATATGATTGATAATCATCAAACCAGTGACAATCGCTTTTATCCCTTGCCATGTATGTTCACACTGGCAAGTCTGTTTTGCGGTTTTTATTCTATTATTTCTGCTGTTAATTCTGAATTCAAGACTGCTGCCATTGCCATTCTTGTGGCTGCTATTTTTGATGCACTCGATGGCCGGGTTGCCCGCTTAACAAACAGTACCAGTCAGTTTGGGGTTGAATTGGATTCACTTTGCGACATGGTTTCCTTTGGCGTGTCTCCTGCTGTGCTTGCTTATCTCTGGGCGCTTCACCCATACGGCCGCTACGGATGGCTGGCAGCATTTCTATATGTTGCCATGACCTCTCTGCGCCTTGCCCGATTCAATTCTCAGGATTGCGAAACAGATTCAAAAAACTTTGTAGGCCTTCCCTGCCCCGCTGCTGCCGCCATGATATCCGCTGCAGTTTTATTCACCAATTTTCTCGGCATAACCGGAGAGGTTAAACATATTGCCCTGCTTATGCTGGTCTATCTCCTGTCATACCTTATGGTTTCCACGCACACCTACTTCAGCTTCAAAGAGCTTCCGCCCATTAAGATGAAACGTTTCCAGATGCTTGTTGTTTTTTTACTACTCTTTATTCTGGTTGCTGCAGAACCTCAGATCATGCTTTTCGCTCTTTTTTTAATCTATCTTGGTTCCGGCCCGGTATATGCCTTGACCAAAAAGATACGTTCAACCAAAAAAGCAAGTATAACAATGAAGAAACCAGAGCACTGACATATCTTGAACACTGGTTAAGAGCGCTTCCGGTTACAAACCCGGTGGCGCTTTTTTTTATTCGTTAAACTAAAATTATTGTTTATTGCTCAGTAATAGAAAATTTGTTACTCTTTTTTTTATTTCTGGCAATGATAAATATATAATCAGTAACACCCCACAGGTAAGCGTTAAACTTTGAGGGGAGATAAGTACCTTCACCAAGTTCTTTTCAAAAAAACACGAAAATATTCTGTAAGGCACTAACCTTCTCTTTTTTACTATCTGGGACTCACGCAAAAACAAACAAGGATTCGTCATGAGTAAGAACCAAACAAAATATAATGTAGCCATAGCTGGCGCCACTGGTGCTGTTGGTGGAGCTATGCTTGATGTTTTAAAACGACGTAATTTTCCCATTAACGAATTACGGCTCCTTGCATCCGAGCGCTCAGTAGGAAAAAAACTCAGTTTTAATGATCAAGAGATAGAAGTTCAACTGCTCAGTAAGGATGCTTTTAAAGGTATTGACATTGCCCTTTTTTCAGCAGGAGCAAGCAGATCTCTTGATTTTGCACCAGCTGCAGCGGCAGCAGGTGCTGTTGTTATCGACAATTCCAGTGCCTATCGTATGGATCCGGAAATACCTCTAGTGGTTCCAGAGGTTAATCCCCATGCCATAGCCCAGCACAGCAAACGTGGAATCATTGCCAACCCCAACTGCTCAACCATTCAAATGCTTGTCGCTTTGAAACCGATTCTCGACAAAGTTGGAATCAAACGCCTCGTTATTTCTACCTATCAGGCAGTCTCAGGTTCAGGCGCCAAAGCCATTGAAGAACTCAAAAGCCAGGTAAAGGCTTATGCTGACGGAAAAGAAATGACAGCCTCAGTCTATCCTCACCAGATTGCCTTTAACTGTCTTCCACAGATTGATTCCTTTCTTGATAATGGCTACACCAAGGAAGAGATGAAAATGGTCAATGAAACAAGGAAAATTTTTGAGGATGATTCCATTGGAATTACTGCAACGACGGTAAGAGTTCCTGTCTATTATGGTCATTCTGAGTCGGTCAACATTGAGACGAGACGTAAAATCACCTCTGCTGAAGTTAAAGAACTTCTTACGAACGCTCCCGGGGTAACGGTAGTTGACGATCCGGAAAACTCAAAATATCCGTTGGCCACTGATTGTGCTGGAAAATTCGAGACCTTTGTGGGACGTATTCGAGAGGATGAATCCATAGAAAATGGTATCAATTTATGGGTTGTTTCCGACAACATCCTGAAAGGTGCGGCTCTGAATGCTGTTCAAATCGCTGAAACATTTATTGCGGACTATAAATAATTGCGAATTATAAGTGGAATGGCCCGGGGGAGAAAACTGTTCACTCCCGGGCAGTCAAAGAGTATACGCCCCACAACTGATCGAGCAAGAGAGGCTCTCTTCAGTATAATTGGTACCAGGGTTATCGCAGCCCGTGTCCTCGACCTTTATGCAGGAACTGGCGCTTTAGGGCTGGAAGCTCTCAGCAGAGGTGCAAGGCAGGTTGTTTTTGTCGACAAGCACCACAAAGCACTTGAACTCATCAAAAAAAATTGTGCCCTCTGTGTGCAAAACATGGCCCCCGAACAGACAACGAGAGCTGTAATAATAAAACATGATCTTCGACGGAGTCTAAACCTGATTTTCCCGGAATCTCCTGATGAAAAAGTATTTGATCTTGTTTTCCTCGACCCCCCATACGAACAGGGGTTGGCCCAAGCAAGTTTGGAAGCCTTGGATACAAGCCAATTCTTAACATCCACCAGTCTTGTCATCGCTGAGGAATGTAGTGGGGAAAAATTGCCGGATTCTTTTACCAGGCTGATCCTCTCAGATCAGCGACGGTATGGTGACACAGGCCTCTGGTTTTATACTGTTAAAATGGAATCGTAAAACTCAGGATTTCAATTATGACAATGGACATCATGTCATCAACATCCCATCACTCACGTAAAAGTCTAGCGATTTACCCCGGTACATTTGACCCGATTACCATGGGACATCTGGATATCATAGACCGGGCGCTAAACCTCTTTGACAAAGTCATCATTACCATTGCTATCAACCCTGGGAAAAAGCCCCTTTTCTCTTTAGAAGACCGGCTGGTGATGGCCAGACAATGCTTTCCAAACGACTATTCACGCATTGAAGTCGACAGTGTCTCTGGCTTATTGGTCAAATATGCAGCCAACAAAGGTGCAAGTGCAATAATACGTGGACTTCGAGCTGTGTCTGATTTTGATTACGAATTCCAACTGGCACTTATGAACAGAAAACTTGAGCGGGAGGTTGATACCATTTTTCTCATGCCGGGGTTTCGCTGGATTTATATCAGTTCTTCTATTATTAAAGATGCAGCGCGACATGGGGGTGACGTCTGTGAGCTGGTTCCAGAACACGTAAATCAACGGCTTTTAACCGCATTTGCAAACCAGTGATCATTTCCCTGACTCTTAATGACACCTCCAGAAACCCAAGATACCTCACTTACTAAACGTAAATTTCTCATTTTTTGTGCAAGTCTTGCTGCTTTTTATCCGATCATACGTTTTCTGGGATTTTCAATCCCCCGTAAACCAAAGATTATAGAGATTGGCAGTTCCCTGCAAGGTGATGGGTTTCACCTGGGCCCAGACTATATTCTGTTTGATAATGGCAAAAAAACATGGGCTCTCTCCAGACGTTGTACGCATCTCGGATGCACCATTAATTACCATGAAAAAGATGGAATACTTGAATGTCCCTGTCACCAAAGTCGTTTTTCAACTGACGGCATTGTTCTTCATGGCCCTGCAAAGACAAACCTGCCTCTTTATAAAGTTGAGAAATTAAAGGATGATGGTGGCTATATTGTTAGGGTTCGGTAAAAAATAACTTGGCATTTTCCGGTCATAAATGTGCTACAGGTTCAGTCGATTTTATATATTCACAACCGCAGCGTAGCTGGCTACGTGAGGATTGTGAATATATAAAATCGGCTGAAGATGTGGTGCAGTTACGAATTGGAAAGTCCAAGTTATTTTTTACCGAGCCCTTACTATCTGATCCATAAAGAAAAAAGTGTGGAACTGATCCGACAAAAATTCAAAGAGATCCGTTGGGGAGAATACTCTCTCCTGACACTCTATATTTCTGTTCTCTCAGGAGTTGTAGTTGCCCTGCAATATGATCCTGCAGCACCACTCTACTCTATAGCCACGCTTGACATGCTGGTACCCTTTGGAGCATATTTTCGTTCACTTCACTTCTACTCCAGCCAACTCTTTTTCCTTTTCTGCATCTGCCATGTAATCGGTATTTTTTCACAAAGCCAAAACTATTCAAAAAAGCAGTGGATCCTGTTAACCGCGACCCTCCCTGTAGCACTTCTCATTCTCTTTACCGGCTATGTTCTGCGTGGTGACAGCACCGGGTTTTCTGCAGGAATGATCGCCGAATCAATCCTCCTTGATATGCCATACATCGGTCAGTCAATAAACGACCTTTTTTTCTCTATTTCGGATAATGGTATGAAGAGGATATACGTCAACCATATTATCAGTTTTGGCCTGCTCTGGGGATGGCTGGCATGGGGGCATGTGAAAAAATACAAGGTCAGTTTAGATCGTCATATACTCCTCACCATTGGAATTTTTCTCTTTTCACTCTTTATTGCCGCACCTTTTGAACCTGATCACCTTGGAGTTACCCATATTTCCGGGCCATGGTTCTTTATCGGTCTCCAGGAACTGCTGAGGTACCTGCCACCAATGCTCGCAGGCATCTTCTTTCCACTCACCCTGCTCATCGCCCTGGCTCTTTTACAAAAAAACAATTATGGATTCCGCAGCATCCTTTTCTTTATTTTTGGATGGTTTCTTTTTTATGCTCTATTAACTGGAATTGGGCTTAGCCGATAATAATAAAAAAAAAGACCTGCTCCAGAAGGGAACGGGTCTTTTTTTATAACTTCTTTCCAGATAAAAGTGTTTATGCGGGACGAATATCCTTTTCCTGTAGAAGAAGTACCTTACTGGTACAAGCAAGGAGATGCTGATGAACCTGCTCAGTAGCAACACCAACTGAAGAACTCATTTTAAGGCCTGAGTAAACGTCATCCATCAATGACAGACTGGCCGCATCGGTATCATCTATATTTCTTTCTACGTGCTGACAAATGGTGGATAATAATTGCAAAAATATTTTTTCAATATAATTTGAAGGGCTGTGATTACGAGATCTGTTAATCTCAGCAAACAAATCCTGAAGTGTATTTTCTGAAATATTCTCCTGTAATGAAACGATAGCACTGCCCATAGACAAATACTCGGTCACATTATCCGTTACTGCCTCTCCGTCATCAGCAAAATCAGTAGATGTTGAATCGACGTATTCTTCTCCAGGGAGAGGATCAACCTCGACATCTTCACTTACTACTTCGAAAGTCACCTCTTCACTTTCCGGTTCCTCAGTGGAGGCCAATGGAGTTTCAGAAGAATCATCTTCATCTGGAACGGTGAATTCAATTTCTTCACTATCAGAAAACTCTTCAGAATCGACAGAGACGGTTTCACCATATTTGACAGGCCCATCATCAAACTCTCGACCAGGAACATCTTCATCAAATACGGCAAGTGCTTCGTCAGAGCTTTCCTCTACTGTTTCTTTTTCAACAGATAATTGCTCTGTTTCATCTTCATATAGTAATAAATGATCGTCTTCGGCCTCGTCAACATGTGGCGACTCAGTATCATCGCTCAATGCGGGAACAGGTGCATCATCATCGAAAAAGGACAGTTCGTTGTCGATACTTGATTCCTCTGAATCACTCGAATCAGGAACTTGAATCTCCTCATCGGAAAAATCGCCCTCTTCACGTTGATCTACAGACGTATCAGGTTGCGGAGCAGAAGACTCTTCATCAAAAAAGGAAAGCCGTTCCTCAATTGCTTCTTCAAAAGCTTCTTCATCAGTCGAAATCTCTTCATTGTCATTCAATGCAGGAGCAGGTATCTCACTAAGAGCAGCAACAATATCCTGTCCCTCAACTTCGGTTTCCCGAGGCTCCCTTTCTTTGTCTGTGCCCCATTCATCAGAGGAAGATTGAACTTCAGCATCAAAAAACGAATCCAATCTGTTTTCAAGACTTTCAGAATCAGATTCTTCAAGTTCATCAGCAAGAATGCCCTCGTCAAAGCCTCCGTCACCAGAGCTACCAGTCAGGGCTGGAGCAAGCTCATCATCTTCAAACAGCAAAGCATCCTCATCGGAATCATCATCAGCCTCTGTTTCAACATCTACTCCCTGAAGAATAGAGTCATCCACCAGGTCATCATCTTCCAGAGCATCAGGCTCTACTGACTGAGCAAGGTCACCAGCTAATTTTTCCACACTGAAACTGCTTTCCTCTTCAACTTCTGAAAGTGCAGGAGCAACAGTATCACCTTCATACGGGAGTGACTCTTCATCAGAGTCATCATCAGCATCAGTTTCAACATTCACACCTTCCAGCGCAATATTTCCCTCAGCAGACGATTGTATTTTTTGATCCTCGTCATCGCCAAAAACAGCATCCAGACGCAATTCAACATCATATGCTACTTTTTCATTTTCTTCGTCATTCTCATCGTCGGCAAAGGCAACTGGGACAACTGCAGCTGCTGATGTTCCCACATCTTCAGCTGGAGTGGATTCGTTGAGAACCTCGGCTGATTCAGATCGAGCTGCAGTGAGATCCAATTTAAAAGCATTAAACTTTTCTACTTCAGAAAGAAGCAGTTGTTTTTGATCATCCGGTGACAGCTGTGACTCTGTTATTGTTTCCAGTGTTCCATAAAATGAATGCAAAAGAGTGAATACTTTACCGTTAGCTTGACTCCGCATTTTATTGATATAAGAACTGAGTGCTCCAATCCCTTGAAGAAGAATCAGTTTCGCTTTGTCCTGACTGAAAACACCTTCGAGACGTTGCACCTCATCGTCAAGTTTTTGAAGTTCCTCATCATTAATCTCCCAGTCTAACCCAAGGACATATGCCTTAAGAGCCTTGAGATGATCAGTTTCATCCGTATCAATTTCCACGTCTGAAGATACTGCTTCTCCTGATACGGTGCTGGAGCCAGATATGCCAATCTGTTTTTTTAACTGATCAAACAGTTTCACATCTTTCAGGAGTAACTGCTTTTTTTCATCTTCACTCATCAAGTCATCTGAAGAAACAATTTTTTCAAGATTATGATAAAATGTGATAAGGAGTTTAATCGCACTTGGATGGGCGTTTGCTTTCTCATTGTTGATATACTTACCGATGTTACTCAAGCCCTGAACATAAACTTGTTTAATTTTATCACCGGCCCAAATATCACCGAGATCCACAAGTTCATCATCAAGCTGCTGAAGGATGTCATCGCTAATTTCCCAGTCAATGGAAAGAATGATTGTTTTTAACTTGGCAATAGGAGTTTCTTCATCGCCGGTAAATTCAAACAGATCAATAGAATCCGTAGCATAGGATCCATCATCAAATTGACTTCCGCTCTGTTGTGTCACCGTTCATTCCCTAGAGTAATTTGTTTTGTATAGAAACAACCGTTGATGAAATAATCTTTTTCAAGGTTGCTGCAACATTATATCCCGTAATAGCACTAGCTTCAAAGTCAGGTACCTTCAATCTGCTGTTCAGGTCTTTACGTAAAACTTCTGTGGGCAAGATAGGCACGCCATGTTCTTTCAGATCTACTTTATTGTATTGAATAACCAAAGGAAGTTTAAAGATAGATTCTTTGTATGATTGCAAATTTTCGTGGAGCTGATTCAGTGAACGAATATTTTTTTCCCTCTGTTTCTCCATGGCATCCGCAACAAAAACAACACCATCCACACCTTTTAGAACAAGCTTGCGAGTAGCATTATATTTCACTTGTCCCGGAACTGTGTAAAGCTGAATTTTAATGTCATATCCCTTAATCTTTCCCATATCAAAAGGAAGAAAGTCAAAAAACAGCGTTCGATCACCATGTGTTTTCAGACTGACCATTTCTGATTGAATCTGATCACGGAATTTACGATTAATATACTCCAGATTGGTCGTCTTTCCACAGCGGCCCGGCCCGTAATAAACAACCTTAACCTGAACTACTTTGTCTTTTAAATTAATAAAACTCAACGCCTTCCCCCTATGCTAAACGTGTCTGATTTTCACAGAAACATGACACTGAAGAAACAATCAATCTTTGTTGTCTTCCCAGACCTTACGAATCTGTTCAATGGCTTCAACTACGTTCAACCTCAAAAACCCAAGAGAAATATCCTTTCCAAACATAGCAATAAGAAGAAGTTCATCGTCAATTTTACTAAAATGGATATTAGATTCCTGGCCTTTATGAAAAAGCAAAGAAAACTCTGCTTCTCCAACCAGCTTGGCCATGGCATCAACTGTAGCAAAATTTCCTGCAGCAAGAGCAGCAAAAGAATAGACATCATATTTACTTTCACCATTATCTTTAGCAGTAATTATATTCCCTGCCATATCAATAATAATGACACAGTCGACACCAAGTTTAATGAGCTTGCCAGATAAAATCGTATCGATCTGTTCGAGTTGCTCCTGACTGACTATTCCATAATTCATGCCACCTTCCTTTTTCCTTAACTTTATTACGAACCATTTTGATCGGCTCTTCTTGACTGTGTTGGCCAACAACACATCAAGGCAAAACACCAAATAGATTTTCCACCGTAACCATCTATATTAATTAAATAAAATCTTCATTTCATTACAGCAAACACCTGCTGGACAAACCATATTATAATTTAGTATACGATATCTTCATATTGATATGAAGGTGTTTTTTTCTTTTTCCTAAAAAATTCATACTGATACAACTAAACACGTTACATTCATCATGCAAACTAAAGATAACGACTGGATTTAACACTATTTATATCCCAATCAACATACTAACCCGGTTCAACCGGAAACAATTCAGTTCACTGGATAAGTGCCTTATCAGAATATGTTCAAAAAAAACAGGTAAGCGTAGACTCCGAGAAAATATTCTGTAAGGCACTAAGTCTCACACCCACAAACCGATATGACAAAAATTATCAACATCGACCAGGCCAAGATCAGTCATCTTCAGATGGGGGATAACAGGAAGAGCCATAAAGCTCATAAGCATAAATGGATCTTCCAGTTGCACGCCCAGTAATGCTGCTGCCCGGAGCAAGTCAGAAAAATTATCTGCAAGCACTTTGGAGTCTGCGGTGGACATTAAACCTGCAACATCAAGAACTAAACTTGCCGTGACCTTTCCATTACAGACAACCGCGAGTCCTCCCCCCTGTTGCTTGATGGTCTGAACAGCAAGAGTCATGTCATCATCATTCACACCTACAACAGTTATATTGTGAGAATCATGCCCAACGGTTGAGGCAAGGGCACCCTGTTTTAAGCCCATTCCCTGAACAAAACCCAAGCCAATATTTCCAGTATTATGATGTCGTTCAATAACCGCCAATTTAACAATATCATGCTCTACATCCACTACAGCCAGCCCCCCTGCAACTTTGACAGGAAGTTTAAGGGATTCTGTAACCAATTGATCCTTTTTCACCCCGATCACGCGAACAATGTTCCCTTCACCAGGAATTTTAAAAGATAATTTTTTGGTATTTACATGTACTGAGTCAAACACTTCCGGATACCTGTCGATCAAAATATTTTTATCCGTGCTTACAATGCGTGAACCAGCCCCCACCTGTTCTCCACCTGAGAAAACAATTTTGGGCTGTATATCCTGTAAATCATCAAACAGTACAAGATCTGCCCTGTATCCCGGTGCCACAGCACCACGGCCTCTTAAACCAAAATAGTTGGCAACGTTGATGGTAACCATCTGAATAGCAGTTACTGGATCAAGCCCTAATCTTATTGCTTTGCGAAGTATCCGATCAAGATGACCATCACGCAACAACTCTTCCGGATGACAGTCATCTGTGACCAGCAAACAGCGATGACTATTTCTCTCAGTAATCACAGGAAAAAGATCTTCAAGATTCTTTGCTGTTGAGCCCTCACGGATAAAAAGGAACATGCCGGAAGAAAGTTTTTCTCTGGCCTCAGCAGGTGTGGTGCATTCATGGTCAGACATTATTCCGCTGCCGATGTAGGCTTGCAAATCTTTTCCTCCAAGGCCAGGGGCATGACCGTCCACCGGAACATTCATTCTTTTACCAAGAGCAAGCTTGTTCAACACTTCATCATCCTGAAACAGGACTCCTGGAAAATTCATCATTTCTGCAATGCCAATCACTCGGGGCATCTGCAGCATTTTCTCAATTTCCCTGGAATGAAGTACCGCACCGGCGTTTTCAAGATGCGTTGCCGGTACACAGGATGGGGCCATAATAAAAATGGCGCATTGCAAATCTTTGCTTTCTTCGATTAAATATTTTATTCCAGCAAGTCCGGCAACGTTCGCTATCTCATGGGGATCACAGACGACAGTGGTAGTTCCGTGTGGTAAAACAGTAGATGCGAATTGCCTGGGACTGAGCATGGAACTTTCAATATGGATATGCCCCTCCATAAAACCAGGACAAACATAGGATCCCTGGCAGTCTATTTCATCCAAACCTGAATAATCCCCAATGCCGACGATTGTATCACCACAAATTGCGACATCTGCAGTTTCTATTTCAGCACAAAACACATCAATAAGACGACAATTTTTCAACACATAATCAGCAGGTTCCAGACCTCTTGCCTGATTATTTTGTTTTTGACTTTGTGATTTTGTTTTCATTTTCAGCTCTCATTACATTTAAAAACAACAATTTTCCTTCTCTTTTAGCACCGTATAAATTCTTTCCGTGTATTGTTTTACCCCTCAGGTAAGCGATAGACTTCGAGGGGGTACTTATACCCCCTTGTGGGAGATTAAAATTTAATAATACATTGCCTCGTCCATGAAGACAAAAGCATTTTATTGAATGAATATTTCATCATTGCAGGAGGGGAGCGAATCTGCTAAGAAATAACAGGTGATCAAAATGAAAAAAGAAAAACCTCCCATACCAACAATAGCAGCAGGCAGCTTTCTCATAGATAGCCATTGTCACCTTGACATGCCCAGCTATGCAGACGATCTGGATGAAATCCTTACACGAGCCAGAACCCACGGCGTACATTCCATAATTACTATTGGAATTGACGAAGCCAGTTCATTGCAAGCTGTGAAACTGGCAAAAAAACATTCCATGGTGAAAGCAACTGTTGGAGTTCATCCCCATGATGTTGACCAGATCAACAGGAACACCTACAACCACTTAAGAACTCTTGCTTCTGAAAACAGAGCCCATGTCGTTGGATACGGGGAGATAGGGCTTGATTATGCAAAACAGTACGCAGAGCCAACTGCTCAAAAAAAAGCCTTTCAGGAACAGCTTGACATAGCAAAAGACCTTGAGCTGCCTGTTGTTATTCATGATCGAGATGCCCATGATGATACTTTAAAAATTTTACGTCAGGCAGGACCTTTTCCAAGTGGTGGCGTCATGCATTGTTTTTCCGGTGATATTTATTTTGCAGAACAGATAATGGAGATTGGTTTTTTCATCTCCATTCCAGGTGTTGTAACATTCAAAAATGGCAAGGACCTACAGTTAGTGGCAGGTAAAGTACCACTGCAATCACTTATCCTTGAAACCGATGGGCCCTTTCTATCCCCTGTACCCTGGAGAGGAAAACGTAATGAACCTTCATACCTGCCGTTCACTGCAGAAAAAGTAGCGCAACTGAAAGGATTGAGCATTGAAGAAGTGGCGGATCAAACCAGCCGAAATGCCCAGAAGCTGTTTAATTATAGGGTTGCAAATTAAATACCATGACCATTGCAGACAAGCTTCACTCCATCAAAAAAATACTAACAGAAACAGCCATCGCCTGTGGCAGGGATCCTTCCACCATAAAGCTCGTGGCAGTTTCTAAACGTCATGCCATCGCCAGTATTGAAGAGGCCATAGAGGCAGGCCAGTATCTTTTTGGTGAAAATTATATCCAGGAAGCTGCTGAAAAAATACCACGGCTCAATCATGGTGCAGCATTTCATTTTATAGGCCATGTCCAGAGCAACAAGGCGAAACAGGCTGCTGAACTGTTTAGTATGATTGAAACTGTAGACAGATATAAACTGGCAAAAGCCTTAAACACTCATCTGGAAAAAATTGAACGGAACCTGGATATTCTTATCCAGGTGAATATTGGCAGAGATATGAAAAAATCAGGTATTATGCCAGACAAAACTGAAGAACTTCTAAAACAGATTGCATCCTTCTCCCGACTACGTCCTCTGGGACTAATGACCATCCCTCCTCTTACAAATAATATTGAAGAGACCAGGAGCTATTTCAAAAGCCTCCGTCTCCTGGGAAAGGTTCTTGCAAAACAAGGTCTCTTTGCTGATAATAAAAACATTGAACTGTCCATGGGGATGTCACACGATTTCAAAATAGCAATTGAGGAAGGGGCAACCATTATTCGAGTGGGTACCGCTATCTTCGGCCCAAGGTCTAACACCGGTGATGAACGGTAAGCCGGCATAAGTACCTTCACCAAATTCTTTTCAAAAAAACACGAGATAAGCGTAGACTTCGAAAGAATTTATAAGGTACTAACACCGGTAAACGGTAAGTGAGGCCGGCATAAGTGCCTTGTTGGTATGTTCAACTTGCTAACTTTAATAGAATTTTCCATTTCCTTGTTTTTTTATGACAGTTTTTCAGGAGTAAGGCACTAATAAAATTTAATCCCCCTCTATACTTCTCACCCAGATTAAGGGCGCATTCAAAAATAAGTTCGTAATTATGAGGTGTAAGATGAATGTTTATATTGCGCCTCAGAGTACGAAGTTATTATTGAATGCGCCCTAAGTAACAAAAAAAAGGCGTTATCCTGAAGCCAGGATAACGCCTTTACAAATACCAGCTATAAAACCGATCAAACTTTCTGGGCTGAAGCTCGCTTAGCAGCCTTCAATGGGTTAATACGAACCGTAGTTACTTTTATCTCCGGCTTGGCATGAGTTGCAAAATTACATATCCCCAATCGCCATTTTGACCCAGGTTGAAGATACGATTTACAATATTGTGCGCCTGCTTCTTCAACAATTCTTTCACAACCATCACATTTCTCAACAACAGGTTGAAAATTTCTCTCACTATAGCTTGTAGCAGCTTGATTCTGCATGCTATCCTCCTTCAAAGTCAAAAAGACTATTCTGTAAATATTAAATGCTGAGAAGCATCGAATCCCAGCCAATGAGTCACCAGTAAACTTTACATATTACCAAGTCTGTACAGTTTAAACAAGAACAAATTGAGAGGTTTTTCTGCCAATGCACTGACACCACACGTTCAAGTCAACTACGGGCAGGTTCACCTTTGCAATACCAAAACAAATCCATGGACAAGCACCTTCTCCCAGCCTTTCTTTTCAAAAAAAGTTCGGATTATAACAGTCTAGCTTGTAATCTCTAACTTCATGATATACAATAAATTTCGAAACAAAATATATAATGATTTCCTGGTATTCGATAGATTTATATTGATCCTGACCCCTGAAACAGTCACTTTCCAGGAGATTATCCGAGAATAGACATTTTGTTTAAAATCAAAAATTTTTCAAAAAATAAGCACAGTCATATAATTAATATTGCGATCATTATTTTTTAAAAATTCCAAAGAGTGTGGCAGGTAAACAAGGTACGAGACTCCGAAAGGGCATTCTCGAACAGCCTGCTGGCAATATGTCGCCTAACAAAATAGAAGTTTTAGAAAATTGCAGGTTTACTCTAGAATAAGTAGTTTCAAGCAGGAGAATGCATAATGCCGATCTACACATGGAAAGGTATCAATTCATACGGAGATAAACGTAAGGGCGAAGTTGAGGCACCTGATCAGGCATCCGCCCTTGCCCATGTCAAACGCCTCCGTATTAAAGATCCAGTCATTAAAGAAAAGCCCAAAGATATTTTTGCAGATATCTCTTTTTTCCAACCAAAAGTCACGGGTAAAGATGTGGTTGTTTTTACTAGACAACTTTCTACCATGATTGACGCTGGCTTACCCTTAGTGCAGAGCCTGGAAATTCTTTCGAAACAACAAGACAACTCTACTTTCAAAAAAGTTCTATCGGACATCAGGATGGACGTAGAAACAGGTACAACTTTTGCCGACTCAATGCGCAAACATCCCAAAGTTTTCGATAACCTTTTTGCCAACATGATCGAAGCAGGAGAGACTGGCGGTATCCTGGATACTATCCTTAGTCGCCTTGCAGTTTTCATGGAAAAATCCATGGCACTGAAGAAAAAAATCAAAGGTGCCATGACCTATCCGGTTATTTGCCTTGCCATAGCCCTGCTCATCCTGGTAGTTATTTTAGTTTTCGTTATTCCGGTTTTTGAAGAAATGTTCGCAAGTCTGGACTCTGCTCTTCCCATGCCTACACAAATAGTTGTAACCATGTCTGACTTTTGTAAAGCCAATTTCATCTGGCTTGCAATGGGAGGTGTGGCTTTTATTTACTTGATTAAAAAAATATACAATACTGAAAAAGGTCGAATAAAAATGGATGCGATGGCCTTACGAGCACCCATTGTAGGGACATTAGTTAGAAAAGTTGCCGTTGCCAAGTTCACCAGAACATTAGGTACCATGCTTCAGAGTGGCGTGCCAATCCTTGACGCTTTGCATGTCGTTGCCAGGACATCCGGAAATAAAATCATTGAAGCTGCGGTGTTTCGGGTTGCTGAGAGTATTGCAGAAGGTCGACCTATTGCAGAACCTCTTGAAGAAAGTGGGGTATTCCCCAATATGGTGGTACAGATGATTAATGTAGGTGAATCTGTTGGTGCTCTGGACACTATGCTAGCAAAAATAGCTGATTTTTATGATGGTGAAGTTGACCAGGCAGTAGAAAACTTAACTGCTATGATAGAACCCTTAATGATGGTTGTTTTGGGCGGTATGATTGGTGGTCTTGTTGTTGCCATGTATCTTCCTATTTTCTCAATGGCAGGAAATATCTAACACCGGTAAACGGTAAGTGAGGCCGGCATAAGTGCCTTATTAGAATATTTTCTTTGAAAAAAACAAGACTGGTGTTGACATTATTATCCTGACGCATATCATAAAGAATAAAGTATAATTAAATATTTACTATCCTTGAAGGAGAATTCAATCATGACTCTTACAAAAGCTGATTTAGTACAGCAGGTATACAAATCTCACGGTTCTTTGACAAAAGCTCAAGCAACAGATTCTGTCGAAGCCTTTCTGCGTATTTCAAAAACTTCTCTTATTGCTGGAAAAGATCTTCTCCTGAGCGGTTTTGGGAAATTTAATGTTAAAGATAAAAAATCACGAAGAGGACGTAATCCGCAAACTGGTGATGAACTCACTCTGGATGCCAGACGGGTTGTAACTTTTAAACCATCAGGGATTCTTCGTGATAAAATTAATGAGGTCTGAGTACTGTTAATCAACTGTACCTTAGGAATTCTTTCGAAGTCTGGGGTTCCGCCCTGTTCTTCATGGGTCCTCACCCATTGTTTTTATAGCTTAAAATTATTTCGTAATGTACTTACATCTTACAGCTAAGCATTACATTCCGAGGGGGTACTGAAATAAATCCCGGCTTATTTGCCGTTTATCACCGGGATTCATTTTAATAGAAACTTTCTTTTCTTTACTTTAAGCCTGTATTGATTTTCATTAAATGAAAATCAATACAGGTTTTTTTTATTCATATCATTTCACCATAAACTTTGACACGCCATCACCATGCAACATTGCTCTTCTTTTCAAAACATCAAGATCGAGGAAATCGAAAATTCAGATGACTGGAATATCCACCCATTCATTTCCTCTAAACCGTCAGCAAGACTCCGCTCGTCCATAAAAAAGACTGGTCTTTTACACCCGCCAATCTTACTGAAACTTTCTACCAATAGATATCAGCTAATTTGCGGACGTGCCCGTGTAAGTGTTTTTCAACAGACCTTCCCTGCTCAACCTCTCATTACAGCCCTGGTTCTTGATAAAAAAACCAGTACAAGGCAAATACTTTCCTATGTACTGGAAGACCAGTTACTCACAGGTAGCCTTTCTCCTATGGAAAAAGCATACTTTTTTAAGCTTATCCTCAAGCACATGACAATTGACACTGCTGCTGATTACGCCTCTCTGATCCTTCATGAAAGGGTACAGGCCCACATAATCAATAAACTCGAACTTCTCTTAGGACTGGAACCAGAAATACAGCTTACTATCCACAATGGAAGGTTGGGAGAAAAAACAGCTCTGGAATTACTCCAACTTGATGCTGCAGACAGGCTGACACTCCACTCCATTTTTCAGGAATTAGAGCTTGGTGGAGGAAAACAAAAAAGACTTTTGGCACTCAGTAAAGACCTGGCCTTTGGACAAAGAAAATCAATCACAGAATTACTGGCTGAATCTGATTTCGAAGAAATCCTTAACCATCCGGAAATGAATCATCCACAAAAAGCTGCGAATCTATTCTCAACTTTACAAAAAAAACTTTTCCCGCAAAGTAATGCAGCAGAAGAGCATTTCATGAAAAATATCAATAAAATGAAACTCCCATCGTCCTGTACAGTCAGTCACAGTCAAGCGTTTGAAAAAGACGAAATATCTGTGATTCTTCATTTCACCACTCTCACAGAAGTGAAAAAACGACTACCAGAAATCAAAAATCTAATGAAAAAATAGCGTGCTGCTTACTTTTCATTTTTTTTAGGATTGATGGATTCGTAAAAAGGTCAAATTTGAGATGGCTAAGTAAAAAACTTCATATGCGAGGCGCGGAAATTTTGTATTATTTCGGCGTACTAGGGTACGTTGAAATAATACAAAATTTGTACCCCAAGGGTACTTCCCACGGGCGCGCAACAAAGCAGATGAAGAGTTTTTACGACGCCATCAGGATTCACTCATAAACAAATCGCCCTGAATCAGTAAATCATTGCCACATCGTTTATAGCTGACATTTCTAAGTTCAGGAGCCTTAGCCCGATTGTTCACAGAAAAATCGCTGAGCAAAGGTGTTCCTTCTGAACCAGCAAACAAAGGAGCAACAAAAAGCATTACACGATCAACTAAACCATTGCCGAGAAAACTTGAATGAACAGCTGCTCCTCCTTCAACCAGAAGAGAGCAGATCCCCATTTTCCCTAGATTATCCAGTATATCTTTAAGATCCAACATGCCTTTTCTGTCAGTATCTACGGTTTGGACAAGGACACCATCAAGTTTTGTAAGCTGGTCTATTTTATGCCTGTCAGCAGATTGAGAGCAAAAAATAAGAGTTGGGGCAGATGAATCAAGATGAAGTATCCTGGATTCCATTGAGAGTTGCAAAGAACTATCGAGGATCACACGAAGCGGATCCCTGCCGCCTTTCCCAAGGCGTGTTGTGAGAGAAGGATTATCGGCAGTAACAGTTCCACGACCTACCAGGATCGCATCTAAACTGTTCCGAAGCCCATGAAGCCTACGCAAACTCTTCTCACCTGTCATATGTCCAGGCTTGCCCTCTTGATAGCTTAGTCTTCCATCAAGACTCATGCCAGCCTTCATCACAACAAAAGGCTTACCGGTGGTGATATGCTTTATAAAAGGGAGATTAAGTTCCAGGCATTCCTTTTCAAGCACTCCACTCAGGACTTCTATGCCCTTTTCTCTCAGAAAACCAGTGCCACTTCCGCTCACAAGTGGGTTAGGATCTTCCATACCAACGACGACACGTTTAATACCAGCAACTGCCACAGCATGGCTACAGGGAGGTGTTCGACCTGTGTGGTTACAAGGCTCAAGAGTTACATACATTGTTGCGCCACGGGCCTTATTACCTGCCTTACGGAGTGCATGTATTTCCGCATGGGGAGTACCGGCTTTTTTATGGTATCCACGGCTGATGACTGTGCCATCCTGTACAATAACAGCACCAACACAAGGATTTGGCGAAGTTCGGCCGACACCTTTTCTCGCTTCCCGCAACGCAAGGCGCATAAATTTACTGTCAGTAGTGGAACTCATCACCTCAGGATTCTTCACCCGGCTCAGTATCTCCTCTGGAATCAAGTAAGCCTTTTAATTCATCCATAAACTCGTTTACATCTTTAAATTGTCGGTATACAGATGCAAAACGTACATAAGCCACCTCATCAAGCTTGGGCAACTCTTCCATAACCCATTCCCCTATGACATCAGAAGGGACTTCTTTGGAAGGATAATCCTGTAATCTGCTTTCAATTTCATCGACAAAACCATCTATATCATCACAGCTGACAGGACGTTTTTCACATGCCTTTTCAAGACCGACAACCATTTTTTGCCTATCCCAAACTTCTCTCCGACCATCCTTTTTCACAAGCATGGGAAGCATTACTTCAAGACGTTCATAGGTGGTAAAACGCTGTTCACAGGAGAGACAGGAGCGCCTTCTCCGGGTGATGGTACTTTCTTTATTTAGTCGTGAATCAATAACCTTATTGTCAAGATGGCCACAATATGGACATTTCATTTAAACTCCTTGAGGTTAGTACCTTATAAATTCTTTTCGTGCATTTTCACCCATCAGGTAAGCACCCTTAAGAAACAGGGCATAAACTCCGACTCGAGGGGGTACTAAAATGAATGCCGGCTTTCCTTACCGTTTACCGATGTTAGTGCCTTACTCCTGAAAAGCTGTCATAAAAAACAAGGAAATGGAGAATTCTATTAAAGTTAGTAAGTTGAACATATCAACAAGGCACTTATGCCGGCCTCACTTACCGTTTACCGGTGTTAGCTGATTGCAGAGAGAGGGAATTTATCGCATAGTAATCGTATTTCCTGATGCACTGCAGACAAAGCCTCATCACTCCGTTCTGTAATAACTCGTTCAATCCATCCCGCTATAAGTTCCATCTCTGCAATCTTAAGCCCTCTAGTGGTCACTGCTGGAGTGCCCACACGAATCCCAGAAGTCACAAAACGTGATTGTTCATCAAAAGGAATAGCATTTTTATTGGTTGTCAGCCCTGCTTGCTCAAGAAGTTCCTCAGCCTCTTTTCCTGTGATATCCTTACTGGTCATATCAAGGAGTATAAGGTGATTATCTGTCCCTCCAGATACCAGTCTGAATCCTTTGTCAACTAGGAATTGGCCTAGCGCAGCAGCATTATCAACCACCTGTTTCTGGTAATCAGTAAAGGAACCTTTCATAGCTTCCTTAAAGCCGACAGCTTTTGCTGATATTACATGGACAAGAGGACCGCCCTGGATACCGGGAAAGATATTAGAATTAAGACTCTTCCCCCATTTTTCTTTGGCCAGAATCAACCCACCCCTTGGACCACGCATGGTCTTATGGGTGGTCGTGGTCACGAAATCAGCATAGGGCACTGGTGAAGGATGCACACCAGCTGCAACAAGTCCAGCGATATGAGCCATATCAACCATAAAAAGGGCACCAATTTGATCAGCAATTTTTCTAAACCCTTCGAAATCAATGAATCGCGAATAAGCACTCGCCCCGGCCACAATCATTTTGGGTCGATTTTCAAAGGCGATGCGTTCAACCTCTTCCATATTAATCTGTTCGGTCTTTCGATCCACACCGTAAGAGATAAAATTATAAAGCTGACCGGAAAAATTCACTCGGCTGCCATGGGTCAAATGTCCACCGTGCGCCAGATCCATGCCCAGTACTTTATCACCTGGTTTCAGAGTGGCAAAATAAACGGCCATATTGGCCTGAGAACCTGAGTGTGGCTGAACATTTGCATATTCCGCTCCAAATAGTTCCTTTGCTCTGTCAATTGCCAGGGTCTCCACTATATCGGCATAATCACATCCACCATAATATCGCTTCTTAGGATAGCCTTCAGCATACTTATTGGTGAATATTGAGCCCTGCGCTTCAAGAACTGCTCCTGAAACAATATTTTCAGAGGCAATCAACTCAAGTTGACTGTTCTGCCGATCGTATTCCTGGTTGATACAATTAAAAATATCCGGATCTGTATTTTGCAAAGATGACATAAATAAATTCTCAATAAATTTTAAAATAAAAAGTTGTCCAAAAATCAGTAGGCCAGGTTATTTTGGGACATATCCTAACCCGGTTCAACCGGAAACAATTCAGTTCACTGGATAAGTGCCTTAGGAACGTACATTAAATAACCTGAACATCTTTCTTGCCCTTTGTTCCGCCAGCAATACTTTAAAAACCCTTACATACAGGGAGTATGCAAAGCTTTTTAAAGTGTCGCTGACGAAAAAATTGCGGCGAAATATGTTCAGGTTATTTAATTCCCGTTCCTTATCAGAATATGTTCAAAAAAACAGGTAAGCGTAGACTCCGAGAAAATATTCTGTAAGGCACTAACACCGGTGATGAACGGTAAGCCGGCATAAGTGCCTTGGTTGTATATTCAACATCCTAACTTTAATGCCTTTTTCGTTTTCTTGTTTTTTATGACAGGAATTAAGGAGTAAGGCACTAACACCGGTGATGAACGGTAAGCCGGCATAAGTGCCTTGGTTGTATATTCAACATCCTAACTTTAATGCCTTTTTCGTTTTCTTGTTTTTTATGACAGGAATTAAGGAGTAAGGCAC
>JAYEOK010000014.1:0-6182 GCA_034722915.1 Thermodesulfobacteriota bacterium
GTAATAATCTTCTGAATAAGCGGTAACTTATCAGCAGGACAAACCCCGATCAGAGGAGCGCCCTGATTCACTGAAATCCCCGGCTTGAAATACACAGAATGAATCACACCCGTCTCCCCGCTGTAATACACAGGGGTATCCCGCTTCATCAGGGACATGATAATAATTTCATCTCCGGGCTTCACTGAAACTTCACGGGCACCCGTTTTCTCAATCCTTGACTGTACATCAAGTGAGAAAAAATATTTCGCCCGTTCAGGAGCTGGGAAAATATAAAGAACATCTTTCAGGATACCCTCGATGATCTCTTTTTTCTTCAGAGGATGACGGATGGTCATCAACTTCTCACCAGCCTCAACAAACTGCCCTTCCAGTTCGCGGCAAAGAGAAGAGACAACACCATTGGTCATTGCCGTAACTTTCTTAGGATTCCTTTCCCGGGTGATTTCAAAAAGAGGTGTTCCGGGAATATGCTTCCACTCACCGCTTTCGGCCTCAACCTGACTTCCCTCTTCCACCAGAAAATGCACTTCACCGGTATGAACAGCGTGGATATCCACATACTCGTAAGGATCTGAGTGATACTTCCCCAGGATTTCGTCAAAATCTATTTCGTCAGACATCGCTTCCTGTTATACCCAAAAATCAGTGTTGGCTACCGTGTCCGGAATCATGCTTTACACCACCATGTTCATCATGTGCAGCAGCTCCATGTCCTCCGGTTGCACGATGTACAGTGATCAAAGGAGCCTTCACAAGCTGCAGATCCACAATTTTACAATCGGAACGAACGATGCTGTCACTGATAAACATTTTATCAGAAAAAGTGAACACTCCATGCCCCTGAGATTTCACAGTGTCAAAGACAACCCATTTGTCCCGCCCCTGCTCTTTGCCGGCAGCGTCAAAAAGGGTACAAAGGACAGATACATTTTTTATATCCTGTCCTCCTTTGTTTTCAATGGCAAACGAAGCATCAACAATATTCCCTGCCTTCTGAACAGTGACCGCCGAACGGACAAGAGACACTGAATGTAGAAGCTCTTTTGCGGAATCAGATACTGTTACTTCAGGTAACAAAACACCGGCAACACCCGATGATGAGGCACTGATTTTAACCACAGCAAAGGCGACAAGACAAAGAACAACAGCACTCAGACCAACGTTTCCCAAAAATTTTCCATTCATAACAATTCTCCACCGTTTCTTGAATAGACAGCAATACTAACTTCATCATTATGTGACAATGCAAACTTAAACTTCTATTTTATACCGAGATAATCCAGCGATGGCAAGCCTATTCGTATCCAGCACAACGCAATTTTGACCTTTCACAGCACTGCAGACAGTGGTATATAGGGTCCTTCACCCATGAGCCAAACACAAAAAACAAAACGTTCACAAAAAATGCCAAAAAAGCAAGCCATCAGAGATTCTCTCTTTGATGTGCAACGAATCAGTACAGATTTTGTCTTTAATGAACGTGTCGCACAGGTTTTTGATGACATGCTCGACAGATCTGTTCCTTTTTATCAGGAAGTAATTCTCTCCATTGCAAGAATCTTAAATTCCACGCTGCACAACGGTGAACAGATCGTTGATCTGGGTTGTGCCACCGGAACCACCCTCCTTCAACTAAGCAGCCTCCTTGAAAAAAAAAACTTTCACTACATTGGCATCGACAACTCTCCTGCCATGCTCGACCAGGCAAAACTCAAGGCCGAACTTTTCTCAAAACAGGAGAGCCTGAATTTTATTCAAGGAAATATCATGGATTTGGAGCAACCTTCCACTTCTGCCTTTATCCTCAACTATACTCTGCAATTTATCCGACCCTTGAATCGAGAAAAGTTTCTAACACGTTTATTTGCCAGCCTTCGCCCTGGTGGGATCTGTATCCTGAGCGAAAAAATTATCTCCCACCATCCCGGCCTGAATCGCAGTTATATTGATATCTACCATCAGTTCAAAAAAGAGCGGGGCTATTCTGAACTTGAAATTGCAAAAAAACGGGAAGCTCTTGAAAATATTCTCATCCCCTGTTCTCTTGAAGAGAACAGATCCATGCTGCACGCTGCCGGTTTTGTGGAGGTTGAACCTTTCTTTCAATGGTTCAATTTTGTGTCATTTCTCGCTGTTAAACCGCTTCCCTGAGATTCACATGCCATGAATTATATTGATCAACTCCCGGCTTCTGTAAACTATGATAAGATCATCCCTCTGCACGAAGAGAAGCAAAAATGGGTGGGGCAGAACAAAAAAGGATTCCTGCGCTATCGACTCCCTTGTGATGCTCTGCAGGAATTTCCTGCTGCAAACATAGAGTGCAGTGGAGATGCGGTCAAGATAGGCGATGCAGGTGAGGTCTCAGAAACAGACCGGCAAACCATCGAATCACATCTACGTTCTTTTATGCCCTGGCGCAAAGGGCCATTTTCCGTTTTTGGAATTGACGTTGATTCAGAATGGCAAAGCCAGCGCAAATGGCAGAGACTGCTTCCCGGATTACCTGATTTACAGGACAAGGTGATTGCAGATATTGGCTGCAGTAACGGCTATTACATGTTCCGTATGATTCCGTATAAACCGAGACTGGTCATCGGTTTCGAGCCATCTGTCCAGCACTATTACTGCTTCAGGGGGCTGAACAATATGGCCCGCCTGAAAAACATGCATATTGACCTGCTGGGAGTAGAACACCTGCCACTCTTCCCAGAATGTTTTGATGTGCTCTTTTTGATGGGAATCATTTATCACCGCAGCTCGCCTGTTGATACTCTGCGCAATGTTTTTTCTGCTCTGCAGGGCGGCGGAACACTCATCCTTGAATCCCAGGCCATCCCGGGCGAAGATGCAATTGCACTTTTCCCGGAAAAGACCTACGCCAAAGTTCCCGGCACCTACTTTGTTCCCACCGGCAACTGCCTGAAAAACTGGCTTCTCCGTGCCGGATTTTCAGATGTTGAGATCTTCTGCCAACACCCCATGTCCAGTCTTGAACAGCGACGCACCAGCTGGATGAAGTTTGAATCCTACTCTGATTTTCTCGACCCGCAGGAACCGGAAAAGACAATCGAAGGATATCCGGCACCGGATCGTGTATTTCTGATTGGCCGGAAAAAATAGGTCTCCCTTCCAGCTTTTCTTGCCTTTGGTCGCAAGTATGGTAAACTTGTGACGAAATTATTAATCTTGATTTACTATTAACAGGAGCGCATGATGGATCAAAAAGTCTGTACACTCTACAGTGGCGGCCTCAAAGGTGCCGAGGCAACCTTTGGCGAAGCAGCAGAAGAACACGGTATTAAAGAGATCATTTACACCTTTAAAGGCCATAAACTCAATCGTAATAAAAATTCTGTGGTCCTTACAAAAGACGAGCTCGAACGTGGCGATATATCCATGGAGCTGGCATCACGCATGCTCAACCGAACATATTATGAAACAGAGAAAATCCGCAAAGTTCTGCAAACGATCTTTCACATGGTCAACAGTGGCCATCAGGTCTTTGTTATCGGATCTATACTGGATGACAACTCTGTAAAAGGCGGTACTGGATGGGCTGTTGAACTGGCAAAACTCTTTAACCGTCCTCTCCATGTTTTTGATCAACCCCAAAAACAATGGTTCACATGGAAAGAAAATGAGTGGAAAAAAGATACTCCTCTCATTGAATACGACACCTTTGTAGGTTCAGGAACCCGTTATCTGAATGATGCCGGCCGAGATGCTATTGAAAAGCTTTTTACCGACTCATGTGCTGCCCATAAGGCCCAAGAGAACTAATCATGCCCACAGACTGCCTCTTTTGTAAAATTGCAGCCGGAGATATCCCTGCAGAAAAGCTCTACGAAGATGACGAAATGCTTGCTTTTCGCGACATCGCGCCTCAGGCTCCTGTCCATTTTCTGGTTATTCCCAAAAAACATATCCAGGATCCGGCAGGAGCAGGCCCTGAAGACGAGGGACTTATTGGCAGAATGATGCGAACCGGAGCAAAGCTTGCAAAAGAAAACGGCATTTCCGATTTCCGTCTGGTTCACAACAACGGAGCAGGAGCAGGCCAGACTGTCTTCCATCTCCATATGCATGTGCTGGGAGGACGATCGCTCAGCTGGCCACCAGGGTAAAAAAAGCGGTTCGCGGTTTACGGTTTTGGGTTTACGGAAATAAAACCCATCTTTCCCGCAGGGCTGCTTCCTGCGGGAGACTCCGAACTCTCACTCACTCCTTTCCTTTTTTTCCTCTAATTCATCCCATCGTCCATACAGCTGTTCCACCTGCTGTTTCGCCAGTTCCAACTCTGCCCAGACTGACTCCAGTTGTTGCGGATCGGCTGCGGTTTCCGGTGCGTCCATAAGTGCTTGCAGGCGTTCCTGCTCTTCTTCACCTTCCATGATTTTTTCTTCTATCTGATCATATTCCCGCTGATCCATGTAGGAAAGTTTTCCAGCCTTTTTCTGTTTTTCTTTTTTGGGAGTTGCCGCTTCTGCTGACTGATTAACGGGTTCACATTCATTTTTTCCCTGCCTGTTAAGATCAGCCAGCCACTGTTCATAGTCAGCGTAAAAGGCAACCCCGCCCCTGCCATCAAAACCAAGCACCTGATCACAAACAGAATCAAGCAGAAAACGATCATGACTGACAAGTACCAGCGCACCGGGAAAATCCACCAAACTCTCTTCCAACACATCAAGAGATGGAATATCAAGATCATTGGTTGGCTCATCGAGAAGTAAAATATCAGCTGGCTGCCGCATGAGTTCAGCGATAAGGATACGGGCCTGTTCCCCACCTGAGAGCTGGCCCACCGGTGTCTCCAGCTGATCAGGCCTGAAAAGAAAACGCTGTGCCCAGGAAACCACATGTACGGATTGCTCCCGAAAAATAATGGCATCGCCATCAGGTGCCAGGGCCCGACGCAAGGTAAGCAGAGGATTGATGGCCTCACGTTTCTGATCAAAACTGATCATACGCACGTCAGGTGCTGATTGAATTGTTCCCGTATCTGCCTTAAGTCCATCAGTGGAAGTACTTGCAGCAATGATCTGCATGAGAGTTGATTTTCCGCAACCATTCCTGCCAAGCAAGCCCAACCTGGTTCCAGGTGAAAGCACCAGGTCCAGATCGGCAAAGAGTGTTTTCCCTTCATAACTCTTACTCAAGCCCTTGGCATCAAGCAGTTTTTTGGTTTTTCTACCGGTGGCATCAAAAGCAATTCGAACCTGTTTCGTTGCCCTGTTGCGATTTTTCACCTCACTTAAATGGGACTGCAGTTTATGTGCCTCATCAATGCGATAGCGCGCTTTGGTGGCCCTGGCCTTTGGACCGCGACTGAGCCATTCGGTTTCACGACGCATCTTATTAGCCAGCCGGTCTTCCAATTGCTGTTGCTGTTGTAAAAAATCAACCCTGGCCTGTAAAAAATCGGAATAGCCACCACCCACCTGTAATGAGCCTTCAGGATAAACAGCGGAAAGTTCAACCATTCGATTGGCAATATTTTCGAGAAAACGTCGATCATGGCTGACCAGCAAAAAAGCATCAGGGCTTTCAGGCAATGCGCCTGACAACATTTTCTCCAGCCAGATCACACCTTCGATATCAAGATGATTCGTGGGCTCATCCATAACCAGAATATCCGGCTGCACCACAAAACTGCGACAGATAGCAAGTCTTTTGCGCCAACCACCGGAAAGAAGTTCCACTGCTATGGACGTATCGGGAAATTCCGCCCTGGAGAGTAACGCCTGCACCCTGTTGTAACGTTCGGTCTCGTCAAGCCCGAGGGAGTCAAGGGCTGCCTCCAGATTTTCTTCCACGCTGGCTTGCTCCAGAAAAACATCGGCCTGGGCCAGATATGCCGTTTTAATATGTTTCCGCGTGACGACCTTCCCTTCATCCGGATCAACACGACCACAAAGAATTTTCAACAGGGTTGATTTGCCACTGCCGTTAGGACCGATAAGACCGATACGGTCACCATGATTAACCACAAGATTGATATTTTCGAAAAGGCGCTGAGCACCAAAAGATTTACCCAGAGCCTGACAAGTTAGAAGGTGAGACATAATATTTTTTCAAAGAGTATAATAATAAGAACATGGGCAGGGAGAAGGCCCAGACCCCTATTTTCTATTGAATTTTATATATTTCATGAGTATAGTCGTTGACATTATAAG
>JAYEOK010000015.1:0-21644 GCA_034722915.1 Thermodesulfobacteriota bacterium
AACAAGACGTTCAATTTTCATGCGATGAGGGGAGGGGGAATACTCCTCATCGTATGCTCTTGTTTTGATGCATTAGGCGGGATCGGTTTTTAAAAAAAGTATAGGGAAAATAACTGCTGATCCAGATTTTATTAATATTTTAGCTATAACACTGAACCCCAGACCCCTTCGAGGGGTCTTCCCCAAACCACGTCCTCTGGGCGTGGTCGGTGATTTGTCGTATTTTTTGCCTCCAGAACCATAAAAATTCCACTTTTGCCGATGATGATAGACTATTTTGGCCTGACCTTTACTATTGTCCTTTCCTGTTATATATTAATTGCTGCTATTCTGCAGGGAGCTATATTGGAAATATTCACGACAACAAAGGAGCCATGATGCTGAGAAACCTTAAAGGACAATACTCACTGATCTTCTTCCTATCTTCCCTTGGTAATGGCGGACTGACAGTGGCCTTTTTCAATTCCCTATTTTATCCTACTGTTGTCGTTGCTTGTTGTGTTATTTAAAACTATTCAGGTCAATTGGAAGCTGAACAAAAGACTCTTGTATTCAGGGGATAACAACAATGTGTTTGGCACATTGTGCAGTATCTTGCTAACGAGCTAAATAAAGCTCAATTTTTTCAAGGAGAATATTATGTGGGATGTGGTTGTAGACAAAGATAAATGTACTGGTTGTGGAGAATGTGTCGACGCTTGCCCTGCCTCCGTCCTGGAGTTAGTTGACGAAAAATAAGAGCCTGTTGAGATGGATGAATGTCTCGGCTGTGAGACCTGTGTTGAGGTCTGCCCTGAAGGGTGTATTACGGTAACAGAGGTGTAAGATAAGCCCATGAATACCAAACCAGCACTGGCTACCATCCTTTTCCCCTTGCTCCCAGCAGTGGTTATTGGTGGTTTAGCCAGTCTTGGGGCAGTATTTTTTTGTGGCGCATTGAACTGAGCATTACGCTTTTCTGACGGGACCAGGGCGGTTTTTCGGGTCAGTATGACCTAGCCCCCTGGTGCTGGCTGGCCTGATCTCAGGCGTGCTACTCCCTTTTGTTGCCTCGAAGACCCGTGGTTTATTGATTAAACAGACACAATTGGGGATCTGCTTCCGCCTTTACAGCCTTACTGGGTTTTGAACTGTTGTTGGTTACTGCAAATATCTTAAAATTCAGACGTAGTACTCTTTGAGGAAGAGTGCGTTTCCCTTTTTTCGTTCTGCAATCACTACAGCAACCTGTCCTGCCGGATACTAAAGCTAACTCATGATGATACTAACCGTTTGTAACAGGTCTTGCAGGATGGCGGCATCCCAGCCAGAATTTCTCTAAGTGAAAGTTCGGTCTCGGGATCAAATAAAGTTCTGAACTCCCGGTATTCTTCACTTTGCCAGATTTTGGCAAGGCCTGTGTTTTTAATATTGCCAAAAGAAAAGGTTTCAAGAGGAATCAGTTGATCTTTAAAAATAGACGATACCTCCTTGTCTGCTGCGTTATCGGAGTTTCCCGACAAAATCGGATTGGTAAAGACACAGGGCCCTACTTCGCCCGCTACGTTGATAACACAAACCCGGCAGACATTTTCCGGACAAACACAGGAGGCGTCATTAACTACGGGATCATGATAGGCAAACAGGATATCATTGTCGGCAGCCTCTTTTTTAATCCCTGCTAATGTCCTGCTGTATTCGTTGAGCAGTTGCGGATTATTAAAGAGCGCTTCCTGAAAAAGTTGTGGTTTCTGGATCAAGGTCAGATTGGAAGCCACCACCTGCCCGGCACCCACTTTTTTCGCTAAGCGGGTAATCCGGCTGAGTTCATCAAAATTGGAGGCGAGCATGATATATGCGAGATGAACAGCCGGTTTTGTAGTTTTCCTTTCAACTTTGATACGCCGCAAATATTCAAGAGCCGCAACCACAATATCAAAATCGGTTCCCTTACGAATTCGGTTATGAGTAGAGGAAGTGGTACCGGCAAAGCTTACTCCCACGATATCCATCTGCAGATCAACAATCCTATGGATATTTTCTTTGTTGAGCAACAGACCGTTGGTTGTGAATCCGACCATTTTTTGCTGTTTTTTACAGAGACGCATCATCTCAAAAAAATCTGGATGAAGGAGAGGCTCACCCCATCCCTGCAGGAACACCAGGTTCGTATGGCTAAGTGAAGGGAGAAGGTCGTGAAAGAGTCTAAGCGGGAAATGACCATTGTGCCACCTTTCTCTTGCCGACGTATGAGGGCAATAGAGACAGGCTGCGTTACAATGGGTGGTCACTTCGATTTGTACCCAGTCCAGAACCGGACTTAGTTGCTGCTCTTTTTGTTTTTTGAGCCAGGTAAACATAGTAAATTCAAATCTCCTTAACACCCTTAGTGATTGTTTTCTCCACGCCTACACCATACGCCATAGGGTCTCTGCCGGGAATTGCTCAACGTAGCAGCAGGTAACCCTCCGGCCCCAGACTCGTGGCCAACATGACACTGTTAATGTCAATATGTTCTGTCCAGGTATTGCTTTGTTGATTTGTTGTTGTCAGCCAGAATAGTTTAATTTTCTTCATTAAAGGCAGATGGGGCGAGAAGTCTGCAAGTTGTGAAATCAGCAATTGCTGCCCTGGAAAACGTTCTGGATGCTGTTTTATCAGCAAGATCATTTTTTCAATCGTTTGTAAACCAATGGCAAGACCCAGTTCGCGAAAGGCGAGGCGGTACTCAGCCGGATAACTCAGCGTATCTGTCAAAAAAAAAGCATCCATACCGTTTTTGGCAGAATGCAGGAGTGTAGAAAGTCTGTTCGTCAGCTGGAGATTGCTGTGGACTATCAGCTGAGTCATTTTGAATGCATCGGTGAGGAGTCCCCCGATTCCCAAGGAATCATCAGTAAACCAGTTCATATTTTCACACATGTTCATGGCCTCTGAAATTTCCGTACCCAGATTCAGCTCTGCTGACATTTCCGGATCATCAACCGCTGTTGCCATAAGTTGAAGATAGGTAATCAATCCATCGAGAGCATCGTGCTGCCCCATGGAGGAAACCAGGGGACGGGAGAGATCAATGCTCATTTTCCAGTACATTTGTTTTGTTTGTGAAGTCAGCGCGGTATAAGTAAATCGGGTATGGGCGGTTTTGGCAAGTTCCATTGCCCATCGGTTGTATTGCAGGTTGCCGCTGACCTGAGCGACCCGGTTGAGGGCGTGCATCCATTTGGTCAGGTAGTGGAAGTATTGCCCATCCTGATCCCACTCCAAACGCTCATTATGTAGTTCATCTGCTTGTCGTTCATTAAATTTTTTGCCTATTCTCAATCCGCCAGTAGTTGGATGCAACTTCCCGTCTTCTTCTTCAAGACCGCTGATCCATCCGCTTCGGGGATCATCATCACGGTGTTTTCCCAGGATAGTATGTACTTGATCGACAAGTGCAAAGGCATTTTGTTTATATTGCTCTTCGCCTGTTTGAAGAAAAAGCTCCAGAAAGTTACATACGGCAAAAGCATCAGTCCATAAATACCTTTTCGGTGCATGGTTGCTTGTTGTCAGACCAGTCCGCTCAGCAAAATCAGCCATGATCTCTCGGATTTTTTTTGTATCATTCATGATTATTCATTCTGCCTTTTTTGAATCAATTCGGTCAAAACCTACGGCACCGAAACCTGCCTCTGTATTCCAGGGCAGCAATGACCGGAGGCAAAACTCTTGCCGAGTTAGCGTAACAGCAAGAAAATTCATTATGGAATATATGGATTGGTTTAAAATGAAGGTCTTTGCAAAGAAAACAAACAAGAAAAAACAAGCTCGGAAAAAATCATAACATGCGACATCATATTTCGATTATTTTGCCGGCTCCTCCGGGAATATATTTTTCAGGATACCGAGACGCAATTTCCGACTTGTATCGGGTACAATGAGCCGGACAAATTCTGTCCAGATTTTCGATGAGATCAAAATTCTCGAATCCGTGCAGGCCGCCGATCAATGTTCCAACTCGGCCGAACTGAGAGGCTGCAAGTAGGATTTGCTTGACGCCGGGATGGGAACATCCGGCAATGACGACTAGATTTTCCTTACTTTGAACGACAAGAGCTTGTTCATTATTTACGAGTTCACCGGTGGAGAAAATGTTGCCATGAATTTGTAACGGCTCACTTGCCCGGACAACTGTTACGCCTTCCATACCAGTCAATGAAGCAGGAACAATTACCCTTACCTGATGTTTCTTAAGAAAATCAAAAAGTCCGCCGATGTGATCCCAATGGCCGTGGGAGATAAAAACTTCGTCAATTTCACCGGGATCAATATTCAACTGCTTCATATTTGCAAAAAGTATGGAACTTTTTGCACCGGTATCAAAAAGTATTTTCCTGCCATACGCCTGGACAAGGCAGGAAAAGCCCCAGTCAGCCTGAAGCCCTTGAGTCCAGACCTCATTGTCATAAATAATAGTAATTTTAAGATGATTATTTTGATTTTCTTTCCTGTTCATCCAGCTTCCTTATAAAATATCTTTTCCCTTCATATTCCGTTTCAAGAAGTTGATTCTGATCTATCATATTATGGATAAAAGACCAGTCCTTCCCGGCCCTGGTCAAGAATTTTCGTACAGCTTCTTCCCGCATTGGGTGTACGGAAACTATACTTAGCAGGTCGTTTTTCACGTCACCTGTCAAAGAAAACGCATTGCCTTCATAGCCGAATAAACACTCGACAACTTCAAGATGCTCACTGATAATTTGATAGGATGCGGTCAAAGCCTCTTCACCGGGACGATGAACCCATCTTTCCGCGGGCGGTCTGGTGGGAATTGACAGGTACGCCTTGGCCGGCCTGAGCTGAGAGAGAAAAGCGGCTAGTACCGTAAACCCTAAATATGCGATATCGATTAACGACTTGTGCTTCCCATAAATCAACAGATTGTCATGAAAATTATTATCGGTTATTTGGGGTTTATGGTACTAGCTCTTTAATGTGGGCAACGCTATCGTTTACATTCCTGACAAGCATGGTTTCTGTAACCAGTTTTCCTGGATATTCACGGGCAAAATGAAGCATCCCTTCCAGAATAACAGACAACTTCAAATCGTGATGAGGACGATTTACCCGTTGCCAGATACTTCTGTCTACGGCGTCTACCTTAAGAGAGACCCAATCCGCTTTCATCAAATCCTTTCTGACATCCTCCTGCCAGATCAGAGAAGCATTGGTAATCACGCCCGTCTTAATGCCAAAAGGATGCAATAGATCGAGTTCATCTCCAAGATGAATATCCAGTGAAGGTTCTCCATCGGGAACAAAGGCGAGATAATCAATGCGTTCTCCCCTTTCTTTGGTCTTGTTGACTTTCTGCTCTACTTCCTTCACGATTATTTCCGGCCTGTAAAATTCCCGACGTGCAGGATTCATTTTGCCGGTTCGGCCGATTTGACAATAAAGGAAAAAGTGCAATTTTTAGGCGGAATATTATTAACGCCAAGGCTGCGTCCTAAACGTCTAGATGGGACAGGCCCGAAGGCAATCATATGTTTAATGGTTATCATATGTCAGCTCCTATAAGATTGCTTCAAAAATCAAAATACTAAAAATCCCCTATAAAAGTATTGAAGATTTTGTAACTGTTCGGCAGCATCCGAATAGTTACATTTTCCCTTTTATCTTATCAAAACCTTCAAGATACTTTTCAATGGCAAGAATTTGCCGGGAACGGGCGACCATGAAGACCTTATTGCCGGGATAAAGCTGGTCATTGCCCCTGGGAACTACCATACTCTCGACATCCTGATCAATCAGGCCGGCAAAAACACAGTGTTTTAAAAAAGGCTTTTTCAGGGCCAGCTCTTTGATAGTGATTCCGGCATGCGGCCAATTCATTGGAAGTTCAAACATGATGAGCTGGGCCTTGTCATGTTCGATGGACATGATAACCTTAATTTTTGGACTTTCAAGTTCAATGATTACCTTATGTTTGAACATGGAACTCATATCACAAATGCTGGTGGCCCCCGCCATTTTAAACGCTTCAGTATAGGCCGGATCGCGCATTTTAACAATAATCCTGGAAACCCCGCAACTGTGGGCCAGCAAGGCAAATGTAAGGTTGTCAGCATCAAGATACATGGTAGCAAGAGCCACATCCGCCTTGTCAATTTTCGCCTCGCGCAATATCTCGATATCACGCGCATCACCATGAATTGTTATGATGCCGCTGTGGGCATAAAGCTCTTCACAGATCTGCCGGTCATTATCAATGATCAACACATCATGCCTGTGATCTAGAAGTTCTCTTGCAACAGTCGAACCGGCGATACCACCACCTGCAACTACTACATACATTGTCTATCTTCTCCTTAGAATTGTACCAAATAATACAGCCAGGGGAATAATTTCAAGACGTCCTGCCAGCATACCGAGGATATAGGTTAACTTGATAACCCAATGCAATGAAATCATTTCATGAACTGAAAAATAAAACGGTCCCATATTGCCCATTGCCGAGGCCATCCCCGATAGTCCCTGCCAAGGGCCAAGATCGGAAAAGGCTGTAGTGACAAAGGCTCCACCAACAATGATCGTCATCCAAATCCAGAACAAAGCTGCCACCCGCTCAATCTCGGCGGAGGAGATCACCTTTCCTGAAAGGAGCAAGGGGACAACAGCCGCTCGAGGCAGGCTGATACGTTGCAGCTGCACGGCGAAAAGTCGGGCTAACAGGCCGATTCGCAGAACCTTAAGGCCTCCTGCCGTTGAGCCCACACAACCACCTGTAATCATCAATACAAAAAAAATTTGTTTGCTGAGTGGCGGGAAAAACGGGTCATTAATGTTCGTGGTTAAATAACCGGTACTGGTTAACAATGAGCTAACCTGAAAGAGGGCGCTACGAAACAGATGATGTAGTGTGTTTACATCCCAGCTTTGCGTTGCCGCAAACACCTTGCAATGATCCAGACAAACCAGCAGCGAGGCTCCTCCGGCAATCAACCAGTAAAAACGGATTTCAAAACCCGTAAACAGGGTCTTGATATCACCGGTTATCACTTTAAAATGAACAAGAAAACTTATGCCGCCGGCCAGCATGAACAGGACGGCAATGTATTCAATAAGCCAGGCACGGGGATATTGGTTTTGCGACCAGTAGGCAAGGCTGGCATCATGGGTGGAAAAGCCACCGGTTGAGATACAGGTAAAGCAATGATTGAGAGCATCAAAAAGAGTCATGCCGGCTGCCAGGAAGCACAAAAACGAGCTGATCGTAAACAGGATATATAGTCCCCAGAGGATTTTCATGGTGTTAAAAATACCAGGAACAGGCCGAGAAATTGTAATTTTATGACCTTCGGCGCTGAAAAGAGCGGCAGAGGCGCTGCCGCCACGGAAGCTGACCACAATAAAAAAAGAAAGAATTCCCAGGCCACCGAGCCATTGTGTAAAAGAACGCCAGAACAGGATTGATCCGGGCATGGTATCCAATTCTTCAAAAACTGTAATACCGGTGGTGGTAAACCCACTGACCGACTCAAAAAGGGCGTCGATAAATGATTTATGCAATCCAAGCTGATAGGGAATGGCGCCCAGGAAGCATACCAAAATCCAGCCCAGGGCTGTAATAATCATGGCATCACGGATAGAGGGGGTCTGATACGAGAAGCCTCTCTGGATGGCCAGACCTGAAATAATTGCAACACAAGCGGGAATAAGAAAAGTCCAGACCGATATCCCTTCCGGTCCGCCTTCGGCAAGGAGCCAGAGGGGAATCAGGGGAATCATTAGAAAAATTCCCATGAGGGTGAGGATAGCTCCTATAAAATTAAGGAGGTAGAGATGTTCCTTAAATGAAACCCAGGGAGTAGAAAGCATAAACTACCATTCTTCAGCAGGCTGAGAAATAATAAACTAAATTGAGCGATGAGCTAATTGATAGGTCATTTTTTATCACGAATACACATTTGAGTAAAGAAGTGAATAAAACTCTTTGCAGCCAGGAATTTGAAATGCACACCAAGCTTTTATTCTTTCTGTTGTTTAGTACCTTAGGAACGTACATTAAATAACCTGAACATCTTTCTTGCCCTTTGTTCCGCCAGCAATACTTTAAAAACCGTTACATACAGGGAGTATGCAAAGCTTTTTAAAGTGTCGCTGACGAAAAAATTGCGGCGAAATATGTTCAGGTTATTTAATTCCCGTTCCTTACAGAATATTTTCTTGTTTTTTTCAAAGAAAATATTCTGATAAGGTACTTATGCCGGCTTACCGTTCATCACCGGTGTTAGTTTTTGAATAAGATGTCTTTGATTGTTTTAGAAAAGGTTCCTGCAAACAGGATCGTGACAGAGTAAACATGGGCAGCTCTTTCTCATAGGCTGTATAGTCGTACCAAATTTTTTCTTTGCCTCCGATTTTTCCATAAACCGTATTATTACGAGCATAAGTAATACCTCTATCGACCAGATTATAATAATAAATGAGGCTGATCCTTCCAGCATAGCAAAGGCCAGAGGAAAAAAGCAGAGCCAGATGCATAGGATGACGCATGCATCTATAAAGCCCGGTGGTAACCAGACAGTTGGTCTCCATCCTGGACAAATCGCCGACACGTCCGCCACGTGCCAACTGACATCAGGTATTTCGGGCACCATTGATGACCAGGCGCAAGAGAATCGCACCGAAAACAAAAGAAATGTAAGATTCCAAAACAAAACAGATAGCAGGTGACGCTTAAAGGAGTCCGGTTGATAAACATAGTAAATGCATTTTTGGCTGCATCTATTGAAGATTTAATGAAAATTGCTGCTTGATTTTTTTGTTTTTTATTACAGATTTTCAGGAATAAGGTACTAAGCAACAAGTATCTCAGGTTTTTTCTTCATTGACGTGAAAAAAGTTGCCTTTGCCGAAAGCTGCATTATTGTTTTGAATATAAGCACGATTGAATGGTTGAGTTAATTTTCCTACTAAACCATGCGGTTATCGGTGGTTAAAAATCATAAAATATGGAGAAGACATGCAGACAACATTGAACATGGCGGAACGAAAGAAAAAATTAAAGGTTATCGGTTTTCATAAAAGTATGGGTGCATATGGAAAAGGGTTATTGGCACGGATGGGCATTAAAGAAGGGGTTAAACTTGAGATTGATGCAGCACATGTTTCTCAGATAGTGCTGCAGTTGAAAGGTAAAAAAATACAGCTTGGTTATGATACACTTTTAAGTGTCGTTGCTGGAGGCAAAAGGCTTACAGATTTTCAACCAAAAGAACTGGGTACAATTTCTGCTCTGGAAGTTGGACGGGGTGCATTGGCCAAATACAGGTCCCTGGGACTTAAAGTTGGAGCAACAGTTGAAGTGATAAAGTTTACTCCTGATTCCGGTCCTCTTTTTGTTAAGATCCAGGATGCTCATATTGCCATTAGTAATGTAGAAGGTTTTGTTATCAATGATGATGAGTTATATGAATATGATTTACCTGGTGAACTGGTTTTTGTGAAAGTAAATAAAACGGAAAAACAACTTTCCAGATTAAAACCTGGAGAAGAAGGAACAATCAGTTCCATAGCCGGCAATGCTGAAATTATAGCCAAGCTTGACCGGCACTGGATAAAGCCTGGCTATACAGTAAAGGCATTGCATCGTCAGGACACCGAATCTCATCCATTAATGGTCACAGTAAAGGGAAATTGTCATCATATTCCAAAAGGCCTTACTGAAAAAATATATGTGAAAATCACATAGATTGTTAATTATTCTAGTTAAATCTGGAATGTAGACAGGATACGATTTTCTGATTATTTGCGGTTTGTTTCTTAATGACTGAGGTAACACATTATGGAAAAAGTAAATGAAATACTCTATGCAACTGATCTTTCTGCAACGGCAAAAGAAGCTATGAGTTGGACCAAAAGCCTTGCTGACAAATACGATGCGAAAATTACTATTGTTCATATTATTCCTGACCTAGTGGAAGAAATAAATACTTTTGGTACTAATCGAAGTTTTGGTACTGATCGAAGCAAACCATCCATTGGTCAAGAGCGTGATGATGCAATAGCTTCAAAGCAAGAAGAAATACTCCAGTTATGTAAGGAAAGACTGAAGGATCAGCCTGATTGTAAAATTGATCTTGATCATATTCTTGTCAAAGTAGGGAAACCTGTTCAGGAAATTCTTAAAACCGTTGATAGTGGTAAGTTTGATATTCTTATTATGGGTACTCACAGTAAAGGACTACTTTCTAAAGTATTGCTTGGTTCCGTTGCCAAAGGAGTTGTGGAACAATGTTCGGTGCCCGTTCTCACAGTTAGACTTTCCAGCGACTAAAAAATAACACCATCTCCCATCCCACGTCTCCTGCTTGTCAGATACAGCATCTGGTAAACAGGAGATCGACAATACATGATTATACGTAATTATTCAGCGAGGGCAATAAACTACCCTTGACTCTGAACTGTAACTGTTTAGCAGTGCTTCAAATTCGTTCATTTTGGACTCCGAAGCATACTATAGGCCTATGCAGGTGAATTGATACCAGCGGTGCTCCTAGTAGTGCATATACTTCGTAATTATCTTTATGCTGTCAATTCGACCAGCATTGGTATTGCAGTGATTCCCTTCCTCATAGCACTGGCGAAAAGGAAATTTGGCCTGACAGGGACTGACATTGGTAATTATCTCCTCCTGCAGGTTGGTGGGATGATACTGGCAAATATTGTGTTTAAATATCTTTCCAAAGGTCGAGGGTACAAAGGAATTTTAACGATCAATATTCTGTCCGGTGCTCTACTGCCCATTGCGGCCCTGTTGTTTCAAAACAGCCCGAATCTGTTTCTGATACTTTTTCCTTTGTCCGGACTGGTTCTTGCTTCCAAAGAGATCGCCATACCCGGTATTCTTCTGGAAATATCCAATGACGAAAACAGGGCAAAAATGTTCATGAGAAATGTGGGTTAGGCAATCAGGGAGCTCTGTCTGCAGGAATTTTATCACCATCGAGAGCAGGTCAAAGAAACCATTTGCCAGTTACGCGAATTAATAAATAGATTGTAACTTATGGAAAGACAGCTAACTCATGATGATACTAACCGTTTGTAACAGGTCTTGCAGGATGGCGGCATCCCGGCCAGAATTTCTCTTGGTAAAAGTTCGGTTTCTGGATCAAATAACATTCTGAACTCCCGGTATTTTTCACTTTGCCAGATTCTGGCAAGGCTTGTGTTATTAATATTTCCAAAAGAAAAGGTTTCAAGAGAAATCAGTTGATCTTTAAAAATAGACGATACCTCCTTGTCTGCTGCGTTATCGGAGCTTCCCGACAAAATCGGATTAGTAAAGACACAGGGCCCTACCTCGCCCACTACGTTGATAACACAAACCCGGCAGACATTTTCCGGACAAACACAGGAGGCGTCATTAACGACGGGATCATGATAGGCAAACAGGATATCATTGTCGGCAGCCTCTTTTTTTATCCCTGCCAATGTCCTGCTGTATTCATTAAGCCGTTGCGGATTGTTAAAGAGCGCTTCCTGAGATAGTTGTTGATCTTGGATCAAGGTCAGATTGGAGGCTACCACCTGCCCGGCGCCCACTTTTTTTGCTAAGCGGGTAATCCGGCTGAGTTCATCAAAGTTGGAGGCAAGCATGATATATGCGAGATGAACAGCCGGTTTTGTGGTTTTTCTTTCAGCCTTGATACGCTGCAAGTATTCAAGAGCCGCAACCACAGTATCAAAATCGGTTCCTTTGCGAATTCGGTTATGAGTAGAGGAAGTGGTACCGGCAAAACTGACTCCTAGAATATCCACCTGCAGATCAACAATGGTATGGATAATTTCTTTGTTGAGCAGCAGACCGTTGGTTGTGAAGCCGACCATTTTTTGCTGTTTTTTACAGAGACGCACCATCTCAAAGAAATCCGGATGAAGGAGAGGCTCACCCCATCCTTGCAGGAACACCAGGTTTGTATGGCTAAGTGAAGGAAGGAGGTCATGAAAGAGCGTAAGCGGGAAATGACCATTTTGCCACCTTTCTTTTGCCAAAGTGTGAGGGCAATAGAGACAGACTGCGTTACAATGGGTGGTCACTTCGATCTGTACCCAGTCCAGAATCGGGCTTAAGATCTGCTCTTTTTGTTTTTTGAGCCAGGTAAGCATGATAAGTTCAAATCTCCTTAACACCCTTGGCGATTGTTTTCTCCATGCCTACGGTATTTGACATGGAGATCTCTTGCAAGAGTTGCTCAATGCAGTAGCAGGTAACCATCCGCTTCCAGACTCATGGCTAACAACATGACGCTGTTGATGTCAACATGTTCTGTCCAGGTATTGCTTTGTTGATTTAAGTCAGCTCCACACTCCTGCAAGCTGCTGCCCACACTTGCTGCAGCGACCGTCAGTCAGGTTATTCTGGTTGATACTGAAACCAAAACGACTGATCAATTCAGCGCCACAGCCCGGGCAGTAGGTGTTTTCCCCGCCCTCACCGGGGATGTTGCCTTCATAGACATAGTGCAGCCCTTCTGAAAGTCCAAGTTCCCTTGCTTTTCGCAAGGTGGCAACTGGAGTGGAATCTCGGTCCATCATTTTATAGGTGGGACGGAAAGCCGTCACATGCCAGGGGATGGTCGGAGAAACGGAGTGAATGAATTTGGCAATCTTCCGCAACTCTTCAGTTGAGTCATTAAGACCCGGAATAATAAGAGTAGTTACCTCAACCCAGACTCCGAGTTCATACATGAGCTGCACGTTGTCAAGCACAGGCTGCAGCCTGGCCTTGCAGACCTTCTTGTAAAAATCGTCCGTAAAAGCTTTAATATCAATGTTAATACCATCCAGGACCGGTGCTAAGTGATGGGTGACTTCCGGGGTCATGTAGCCGTTGCTGACAAAAACATTTTTCAGTTGCCGCTTATGAGCAAGCACCGAACAATCGAAGGCAAATTCAAAGAAAATTGTCGGTTCTACATAAGTATAACAGACACTGGTACATCCGGTTCGGACAGCATTGTCAATTACGGCCTCGACCGTACGTTCATTACCTGCTATTTCCCCATGGTGAATGTGAGGATATTGAGAAATATCGTAGTTTTGACAATGAAGACAATGGAAGTTACAGCCTACGGTAGAGATGGAGAACGCTTTACTACCGGGTAGAAAATTGAACAACGGCTTTTTTTCGATGGGATCAATGTTTTCGGCAATCAGTCGGCCGTAGACAAGACTGTACAAGATTCCATCCCTGTTTTCCCGTACCCCGCAGATACCTCGTTTGCCCGCTTTTATGTGACAATAATGATTGCACAGTTCACAGATCACCTCGTTTCCCTTTCCGGATTGATAAAACCTGGCCTCTTTCATTATTTCACCCTCAACTTGTCTTTTCAGTCTGCCTTATTTGAATCTATCGTAACTGTTCAGGAGCACTCTATCTTCGTCCATTTAGGCCTCCTCGAATAGCACTCATATGCTTCGGAGTCCTAAATGAACCAATATGAAGCACTCCTGAGCAGTTACAGGACGGTGGTTTGTCTAAATATAGGTGTCACCTGAATAGTTACAATCTATCTAACTATAAGACCTCTTAGATAAAATTCACGGAAGAATATAATATTACTCCTGATTGTTACTGGTGCTTAATTCGCCGGTAAACGGGACAAAAGCGACAGGAAGAATATTTTGGCTGGTGAATCCTCCCTGTTTGTCCTTTTGAATCAGCAAAAGATCCTGTGGCGCATTGGGTCGACCGATGGGAATGACAAGTCTGCCGCCTGGCTTGAGCTGCTCTTTCAGGACCGCTGGTATATGACTGGCAGCAGCCGTGACAATGATGCCATCATAAGGAGAGTATTCCGGCCATCCTCCGGAGGCGTCACCCTGGCCTATTTCTACATTTTGGCAGCCGAGTTTCTTAAGGATCTTTGTTGCCTTTTCTGCCAGGGACGGCACGATTTCAAGAGTATACACTTTGTTAACCAGTTGCGAAAGAATCGCAGCCTGGTATCCTGATCCGGTACCAACTTCCAGGATAACATCGTCCTTGTCCGGACAGAGCAGGTCTGTCATCAGGGCAACGATAAAGGGTTGAGAAATTGTCTGCTCGTTCCCGATGGGTAGAGGTCTGTTTTCATATGCCCATGGTTTGAGCGATTCCGGTACGAATGCTTCTCGTGGCACCTTGGCTATTGCCGTCATAACCTCGGGCTTAAATTCCTGTATTCCGGTGTAACCTTGGGTGCGTCGGCAGTCCGTTTCAATACTTTGTAACATTGCATTGATTTGCTTTTGACCTAATTTTTTCAAATTATCCACCTGCTTTTATTGAGTCGACTCTCTATCCCGATATGAAACGAGCATCCTGTCAGCGTCAACTTCATCAACATCATCCCAGTGCCGGTAGGCAGCAGCTACAGCAAATTGAGGTCCACTGCGTATGTTTGCACAATAAAGTGCATCGACCCCGTCCATTATCCGAGCAAGAGATTCCTCATGGGCAGTTGGTACGGCAACTATTATCTCCATGGCCCCGGTATTACGTAAGGCCAGCACGGCTACACGCAGGGTAGAACCGGCAGCTATGCCGTCATCAACGACAATGACAGGTCGATTCTGAAGATCAGGCCATGGCCGATCACCACGAAAGAGCTTGACCCGTCGCTGTACTTTTTTCAGAGCTGCCTCCGTTTGTTGCTCTATGGTCGGCTGATCCAGTCTGTAATAGTCCACATACTCCCGGTTAATCCAGACTGACCCGTCAAAACCTACGGCACCGAAACCTGCCTCTGTATTCCAGGGCAGTAAAATTTTGCTCACAACAGCTACGTCAAGAGAGAGGTCGAGAGTTTCGGCAACCTCCACGGCAACCGGCATGCCACCCGAAGGAACGGCAAGAACCAATGCCTTGCTGTCCTGCCATTCATGTAGCATCTCTGCCAATACCTGTCCGGCATGTCTTCGATCCTGGAATATGCCAAGCTTTTGACGTAACTGAGGTATATCGTAAAATTTGCTTTTCATAGAAATACCATAATCATGATATAGGGTTTCGTATAGCAAATGGCAAAAATGTTTCTGCAGGGCAAACCAGGCGGATCAGATGTCAGCAGTAAATTTTTCAATCTGAATTTGCCCTTTTTCATAATCCTGGTGCCAGTTTTCAGGTACCGGTATCTTTTGATAGAGATTCGTCCGCCGGGCCTCAAGCAAGAGCTGCGGTTTATTCATGAAATCCGCTGCGCAGTAGACCTTTTTTCCTACTACATCGCTTAAATTATCCAGCCAGGTGATGCCTTTTTCTGAGCGCAGTAAATGATGGTCAACGATAAGGGTAGGAACATTTTTTGCCAGACGCAGACCATTTTCCCAGGCTTGCTTTCTTAGTGGACCACTGAAGGTCTGAAGATATAGGGGCGGGCCTGCGGTAAAGACTATGTCCGGTTGCCACAGAAGAATCTTTTCTATTGTGGCAGCATCGAGAAGCTGAATATCAGAGGCATGAACAAATACCTGCCTCCCCATATCGATGCGGGTCATCATAACAGATCCGAATCTGCTTTCTGCAAGCCCGTGGGGTACTGAACCGGAGAAGCATAAGGGACCATTCGAGCATCCTTCTGCAGTCTTCATGTTTGCCCCAAATAATTCAGAAAGATCCTCGGCGCGGCGTTGCATTCGAGACGAAAGCTTTTCTCTTGATTTAACCCAGATACGTACCTTTGGTAAACATTCAGGGATTTGCTCAAAGGAAAGCTGATACGGATTCGCCCGAAGTAGAGGAACATGGTCACCATGAAAGTGACTGAAAACAATATCAGTGGCAATTTGCAGCGCCTCTAGAATTTTCTGTCTGACTTTTATGCCGTTTGCTACCTGCAAAGGATGGGGAAGCAAGCCATGTCGAAGGTATCCCAGCGCAAGACCAGGATCGATGAGAATCCGTCGTTCTCCAGAGGTCACCAGACAACACATACCGCGGACTCCCAAAGATTCTGTAGCGATTATTTCAATAGTCACTTTATCTGTCTTTAAAACCATTTCCTTGTATTTTTTCTTTCTCGTTCTGGAGGAGTTTTCTTATAGCCACCGCTGCCTTGTCTTCAGTACAAAGACGATCGGCAAGTGAAGAAACGAGCTCGTTATATTTTGATCTCTTCTGCTCTGCAATTTTATAATGCATCTGATGGGTCAATTCGCCCCAGGCATCTTGAAACAGGGACCGTATCTGTATTTCACAGGTCATCTTACTGGTGACAATCTGATGTTCATTTCCTTTGTGAACAATCTGATCATAGCTAACATCGCTAAGAACATGAATGGCCCGGTAGCCTGAAGCTTTTGGGTTTTTATTGTAATCTTCAATTGAATCGGCCAGGAGCGTGAGCCGCTTTGAATCCTGGAGAAGATTGAGCATGTCGTAACAGTCATCTTGAAACCAGCAGATAATACGTGCCCCTATGAGGTCGTCAATAACTTCACTGGGCAGGTAAAATTCCGGCCATCCTTTTTTCTCAAGTTTGAGCAGGAAATTCTTGAGCTCTTTGGTTCGACTGACAACCCTGATCGCTTTTCGGGGTAACCGGTTTTCAAGGGTGCAGGCAAGGGCCAGCTTCTCAAGTTGAATGTGCAGGAGTTGCCGGATTGACTCAAGCTCCTCACCGTAACGATGGTAGAAGCGCACCGCTCGCTGGGACAACTCTTTAGGAGTCATTGCCATACTTGAATTTCTCCAGTCTGTTTGAGGTGTGTAGTTATAGAGGAAAATGAAACGGCTTCCTTTTTCCTGAATATTTTTTGCCCGACCTATGCCTCCATCAACATCTGCGATTCGTTTTACAACAGCCAGTCCCTCTCCAATGTTCAAGGAGAGGAACTGGTAATACTCGATAAAACAGGAGCTCAAGAGTTAACTGATGGTGATTTTTTTCTTCTTCTCTTTACTGGATTTTGGCATCCGGATCTCCAGCACTCCATCTTTAAAGGAGGCCTTGGCCTTATCACCGTTCACATTCTCCGGCAGTCGGAAACTGCGGCAAAAGGATCCATAGGAGCATTCAACTCTATGGTAATCTTTCTTGTCGATCTTCTTCTCCTGTTTTTTTTCACCGGAGATGGTCATGCTGTTTTCACTGATATCGATATTGATATCAGTTTTTTTCATTCCGGGAATTTCGGCCTTGACCACCACCTCCTTACCCTCTTCAAAGATATCCACCGTCGGAGCAATCACCTCCCTGCCAGGAAACCGGGTTCGTGGCCACATGGGATGGCTGAAAAGTGAGAATGGTTGATGAAATATTTCATCAAAATAACGTTCCATTTCTCCAAATGGGGAGAGGGGTTCGGGTTCTTTTTTGACAACCAGTTCCGCTTTTTCTTTATCCTTTGACATTTTCATACCTCCTCAATATTGAATTGATAAAAACCTGACAACACAGTTTGTCTTGTCAAGCGGATACACGGATCCAGAGAGGGCTGCTTCACTCATATCACCATCCTGTCAAATAGCCTGAGAGCCCAAGTAACAGGCCAACAGAGAAGTTGATAATTTTCACCTTAAGAAAATCAGTCTTTGATTCTGCCAACATGGGGAGCATGCCATGCCCGTCTTGGACGATGGAACTGGCCAGAAGGACACTGAAAGGGATTGCACCTTCAACAAACAGGGTGAGAAAGATGAGGTGGGGACCAGACTCCGGAATCAGGCCTACCAGGCAGGCTACCAGGAGGATAACAAGCTGGTTCTTTTGCATCCATCCTTCAAGGTGAAGCTGGTTGACCAGAAGGTGCATGAGTAGCAAGGCCCCTAATGTCCAAAGAAAAACCTTGGGTATATGGATTTTGGCGACATGGTTCCAGAGATGCTCTTCCAGGAAATGATCCGGTACTGTGGAAACAATGAAGAGGGCTCCAAACGAGACAATAACCAGGGTGATTTTCATCCAGTTCCAGGAGGGTGGCCCCAGCTGTCTGCTATAAAGAGCAAAAAGAAAAAGAAGCAGTATACTGCTGAGGATACCACGTGCCGGTGTACAGTGGCGCCACTGTTTTCTGAGTTGCCCCCAGGGGAAACAGTGACAGAGATCTTCCGCATGGAGATCAAATTCATGGCTGCAGCCCTTTTCATCTGCTGCTTTTTCTTTGTATAGCACATCCGTAAGATAACCGGCGGCAAGGCCAATGCAGAGCAGAAGGACGAAAATCAACGGTGCCTTTTCAGGGATTATTGAGAGCATGATAAATGATTCGTCACCACTGGTGGCAATCATGGCTGCTATCAGGGCTCCCAAGGTGATTTCGCGGTGGGTATAGAGAGAAACTGCAGTAAAGGCACCCAGGCAACCGGGCGTGGCCCCGAGAAAAGAGGCAAGAAGATACTGTTTCCATGGGCCACCCCGCAGCCCCTTCTGCCAGATCCCTCTGGAAAGGACATTGAGATATTCAATCAGTACCATCATCATGAAAACAAAGCCGGTAATCACGATGGCGTGTGTTATCGAATGTTGAACAAAACTCTCCATGGCAGCAGTACCAGATTATCTATTTAATTTTTCACCTATTCATTCCGTCAGAATATCATTCAACACAGTATATACGATTAACTACGGATTCATTACATCCCAAGATACATATTTAAAAAAAGCCCAAGACGCTATGGGCCAACTCCTTGATAACCAGTGATGCGGGTGCGTCCGGATAGGCAATAACAGCAAGCTTTCCTTCAGCAAGAGAACGTGGCAGACAAGGGTCGTAGGGGATCTCAGCCAGGAGATGTAAACGGTGAGATTTTTATCGACAGTTTTATAGGTCTGGCCGACGATTTTGCGGCCTCGGGAGATCGCCTCGGTTGGACAGACCAGGAAACAGGCCTCACAGCCGTTACAGTCTCCCAAGAGGAGCACGGTTTTCCCTTTGGCCAGGAAAAGGCTGTTGAGTCGACAGGCCTTGACACATTCCCCGCAACCGTTGCACTTTTCATCATCAAAGAGTGGCATGGTGATTGTTACATCAAGCGGCTGTTGCTGTGGGAGACTCAACAGAATGGCAGCATTAGAGGCATCTACGTCAGCATCAACCAATGCCACCCGCAGTTCCACATCAGCCAGGGAGGCGGCTATATTGACAGCTATTGTTGTTTTTCCAACCCCACCCTTCCCACCGGTAACACCGATGACCGGCGTAGAGAACTCCTTGCGATGGAAGTTCTGGATTATTTCTGGCCGCAACCGTGTCATCAACGTCCTCGTCCTCTTCCTTGCCCAGGGCCTAAGCCCTGGCCTGTTCCACGGCCCCTGCAGCGACCGCCGCCTCTACCCATTCCCATTCCCGGCCCACATCTTACCTCACCTCCGGCATCCAAACTTTGCTTAGTTGATCCCTGTTTGAATTTATTCACGGCTTCCTGTACCGTGTCAGCTGTCGAAGCACCCTCATAAATTTTAATACCACCACTTTCTAAGGCAGTATAAGCCTTGGGTCCCACATGTCCGGTCAGGAGAGCATCAGCATCTTTATCAGCAATAAGCTGAGTTGCACCAATACCGGCACCCTGGCTGACATCTGCAGCGGTGTTGTCCAAAGCCTCCATCTCCATCGTATCCGTATCAACAATAAGCAGGTAGGGGGCTCTACCGAATGTTCCATCAACCTTTGCTGTCATATCTTTTCCGGTTGCACTTACACATAATTTCATGGTCATTCCCTCCATTTGATACTCAGGTTAATTCCCTGGTCATAGTAGTTCCACACTTAGGGCATTTCTGATTATAGCAGGTTGCTCCTGCTTGATGAGATACTCTTTTACCACACTTTGGGCAGATGCAGTTTCCACCTGGTCCTTCAGCAAAACCACCACCCCGACCACCACCTTTTCCTTCTCTTCCGCCCATTCCTGGACCTGTTCCGTCACGTCTTGGCATCTTTCTTACCTCCTTCCTGGAAGACAGATTGATCTGCCTGACTTAAGGCAGAGGGGCACTATGCAGCCCCAATGTATATTTTTTCCGTAAGACCTTTGGGGATATGATGGCATGTTCCCTTTACCAACACCATCAATGAATGAGCTTCCGATTCTTGACGATGTAATGCTTTAACTGTATTCCCTTCCTTAATCCAGTGGTGCTCAAGCTCGGCTTTAAATTCAGAATTGCCGGCAATGGAACTGATCTTTTCTTTTTCTCCGGGTTTCATACTGGAAAGCTGCTTCTCTTTTCCCTTCACCTCAACAAACACCATATCTCCAGGCAAATCATATTCGTGTAATTCATCACCGGCGATGACAAATCCTTCAACATTGACAATGGCAATATGTGCTCCCTGAACTTCGACAAAAAGGGGTCCGGGGCCGGGAATAAATTTTTTAACATCAACGATTGTTCCCACTTTAAGACCTAAGTCCAAAAATTTTACCAGTGTTCCTCGCCCAACTTCCAAAGCAGAGATTGTACCTAAGGAACGTACATTAAATAATCTGAACATCTTTCTTGCCCTTTGTTCCGCCAGCAATACTTTAAAAACCGTTACATACAGGGAGTATGCAAAGCTTTTTAAAGTGTCGCTGACGAAAAAATTGCGGCGAAATATGTTCAGGTTATTTAATTTCCGTTCCTAATTCTCCTGGGGTAAGCTCTGTCAGTCTCCTGTCACCCACAACAACGCTCATAAGAGACTCATAACCCAACCGTATCTCCTTTCCCCCGAATTGTAATACGATTTGCGATACATGTGCTGGGTCGATCTCAAGTTTAGTGCCTTTTTTGATGCCCATCCCAGCCAATAGTTTTTTGCCAAATCCTCCCAAACTCTTATGGAATCCTGTTACCTTCAGTACTCTTCTTCTTTCCGCCATCTTGAGTGTCGTTTTCATAACTCTCCTTTTAAAAATCGCTTTAAGATTTAGGTACGCTGCTTTTTTTTCGAGCTTATGAACACAATAAGGCTCTTCTGGAGGTTGTAAATAAAAAATCCTGACTAAATTTTTACAGCCCATATTTTTCCTTAGATTATCGCCAGTGGTCAGCTTGACAAGCTGTGAGAAAACATAAACCTGAGCTAGTTCCTGACTACCGTCTGAACTGCTCCATAACCATAGTTCCGAATTAGTTTTGGGCTCCATTTCGGTGGTGCGCAAACGACAACTAAAGTCAAAAAACAAACAGCAATTTCCTACCATTACAGCGTCATATAATGTAGTAAACTTTCCTTGATTTTCTTGGTATCTTTCCTTCCACATAATAATTTGGAGGGGAATTGGTGTGTATCCAACCTGAATGTAATTCCAACAAAAAAACAACTATTTTGCCTGGATCCTTTGAAAAGTTTCCAAAAGTTTCTTTAACACAAGTTGTTGGAACTGAGAAAGAATCATTGTGGAATGAACTGGTCCAAACCCATCACTACCTGGGCTTTAAAAATCTTCTCGGAAAACGACTTAAATATCTGGCACTTATTGAGGAACGTCCGGTAGTCGCGTTATCCTGGAGCGCTCCGGCTAAAAGGATCAATGCACGAGATAGTTTTATTGGTTGGTCAGATGATTCAAGAAAGAAGTCACTTCAATGCATCGTTGCCAACAGTAGATTTGTTATTTTTCCATGGGTTCAGATTCTGAATATGGGATCGCATATTCTAGGCATGAATCTTCGATGTCTCAAAAAAGATTGGTA
>JAYEOK010000016.1:0-6061 GCA_034722915.1 Thermodesulfobacteriota bacterium
GATTTTGTGCGGGAGTCAAACGAGCCATTGCATTGTTAATGAGGCTCTTGACAGGTATGGAGCGCCGGTATATGTCCTGCACGAAATCGTACATAATACCCACGTAATCAAGGGATTAGCCGAAAAATGTGCTATTTTTGTTAAAACCCTGGAAGAAATCCCCAAGGGGGCAGTAACCATCTTCAGTGCTCATGGCGTTGCTCAAACTGTGGAAGACCAGGCAGTTGTCCTGGGATTGAACACCATTGATGCCATCTGCCCGCTGGTTTCCAAAGTTCATCATCGTGTAGACCGACTTAACAAAATCGGTTATGATGTTTTGATAATCGGTCATAAAGGGCATCCTGAGCTGGAAGGAACCTGTGGCAGAGCCCAGGGAAGAGTGCAGGTAATTTCCACGCCGGAAGATATTTTGAACCTTCACGTCAAAGATCCAACCCGAGTTGGCTACGTGCCCCAAACTACTCTCAGTATGGATGATGCCGCCGAGCTAATTGATTTGCTCAAAAATACGTTTCCGGAAATCAGTACTCTGGATCGGACTGATATTTGTTATGCCACCCGGAACCGCCGGACGCTGTTCACGACCTTGCTGGAAAAGTGGATTTATTTCTGGTTGTGGGATCAAAAAAACAGTTCCAATTCAAACAGGTTACGGGAAGTGGCCGAGAAGAGTGGCATACAAGCCTATCTCATTGACCATGTTGATGAAGTCAACCCTCTCTGGCTGCAGGGTGCAAAAACAATCAGGGTAACGGCAGGAGCCTCCACACCCGAGATACTTGTTGAGGAGCTTGCTGCCTGGCTGAAAGCCTTCGGGCTCACAGCAGTGCACGAAATTGGCGGTGTAACGGACTTAACGACATTTGGCCTGCCGAAACTGCCCGATTTAGTGTCTTACTCCTGAAAAGCTGTAATAAAAAACAGGTAAGCGTAGACTCCGAGAAAACAGGAGAGTTATTTAAAATTAGTAAGTTACAAGTACCACCAAGGCACTTATCAGGGTCTGCATGGATAGAGTGTACCCATCTCAGCAATGTAACCTGCCACAACGAAAGATGTTTTTTTTGGGATAAATCGATAACACCTGAACTTCGAATTAAGAACATATAAACAGATGAACGAGCTGAAATTACCTACTGTACAAGCATTTGATCGTGAAGATCTTGAAGCAGAGAAGACTAAAAAACGCCTTTTTATCGGTCTTGTGGCCGGTGCCGGCACTGTTGTGGTCCTTTTCTTACTCCTTGTTCTTGTTATTCCACTGATTGGTCTTGCCAATATCCACCCGTGGGCGCCCTATATATTCAGCCTGCTGGTAGGAGTACTTCTTGTCCTGGTAATCGGTGCAACCTTCGGCCTTATTTTCACTATTCTTTTAGGGCGATCCCTACCGCTGTTTTCAAAAACACGAGGTATCACGATTAAGCTTTTCCTGCCGCTCATGACGCTGGTTGGAAAAATATTCGGTATTTCCAAATCCAAGGTTCGATCTTCTTTTGTTAAGGTAAACAATGATCTGGTCAGCAGGCCCGATAAGCGATTTAAACCACAAGAACTGCTTCTGTTAATGCCTCACTGTCTGCAACGATCTACCTGTGAGATGCGCCTTACCTACTCTATTAACAACTGCAAGCGATGCGGCAAATGTCCCATTGATAAGTTGTTAGGATTAAGCGAACATTACAACATTCATCTGGCCGTTGCCACAGGCGGCACCATTGCACGTAGAATCGTGGTGCAACGGCGTCCTAAACTCATTCTGGCCGTAGCCTGTGAGCGTGACCTTGCCAGCGGCATCCAGGATACTTACCCACTGCCGGTCTTCGGAATCATGAATGTCCGTCCAAATGGTCCCTGCCTCGATACAAATGTCTCGATCAGTGCCCTGGAACATGCCATCCGGCAGTTCATGGATCCCCAATTTTATCCTGAAAAGAAATATATGTCACTGGATACAATACGGCTTGCAAAAACTGAAGCCCCCCCTTCTAACGATCAAAAAACAACCAATATGGCCTGAATACAATGGGAATTCCAGCTCTTCAAAAACGTCGTATCGGCGCCTATATTGTCACGCAACTGCTCAAAAACAACCAACGTTTTCCGCTGGTTTTGATGCTTGAGCCCCTTTTTCGCTGCAATCTACACTGCAGGGGATGCGGCAAGATCAACCAGCCGAAAGAAATTATGGAACGGCATCTCAGCATTGATGAATGTATCGGTGCAGCTGAAGAATGCGGTGCTCCAGTCGTGACCATCGCCGGCGGAGAACCTCTGCTCCACCCTGATATTCATGCCATAGTTCAAAAGCTTCTTGACAGAAAGCGCTTTGTTTATCTCTGCACCAACGGTCTGCTGATTGAAAAGCATATAGCAAAATTTTCTCCCAGCCCTTTCCTCACCTTTAATATCCATTTTGACGGACTGGCCGAGCGCCATGATGCAGCGGTCTGTCTCGAAGGGGCTTTTGATAAAGCAACCAATGCTGTAAAGAAACTTGTTGCCCGCGGGTTTCGGGTAACCACGAACACTACGTTTTTCAAAGGCCAGACAGTCAAGGATGCGACCCTCTTCTTTGACCACCTTACGTCTCTTGGTGTTGAGGCCATGACCGTGGCTGCCGGGTTTAACTACGAAAATGCCGATAACCAGGACAATTTTCTGGGCAGGGAGGGGACCAAAAAGCTTTTCCGGGAAATTCTGCAATCTTCCAAACAATCCTGGACCTTTAATCATTCAGGGATGTACCTGGATTTTCTCGCTGGTAATCGGGAACTCACATGCACCCCCTGGGGAAATCCCACCCGCAGCCTCCAGGGCTGGCAGCTTCCTTGTTACCTGCTGAATGACGGATATGTTGACAGTTTTAAGGAGCTGATGGAGCAGACTGACTGGGATCGCTACGGCGTTGGTAATGATCCTCGTTGTGCGGACTGTATGGTACATTGCGGCTTCGAGCCTTCCGCCGTACTTGAGACAATCAAACATCCGTTACGGGCGCTAAAGGTCGCCCTGAGGGGCCCGGGCCGTTGAATCACCGTTGGCAAAATTCACAAGCGGTGTGCGGGCAACGTTCCAGACCCGTCGCATGCCGGCAAGCCCCTGACTGAAATCACGCGCCATAATGAACAGGTGAGCAAGAAGCCAGGGCTCTCTTATGAGTGGCTTGAGCAACTGCATTGGCTGGTTATTCCCTTCCTTGTCCACGCCGGAAAACAATTTTTTTTCAAGCCTCCGGCTGGCCGGATCACAGACAACCCGTATACAGAAAAACGGCAAAACAGCCTGCCGGGCTGCTTCAGCAGCCCCTGCACTTTCCATATCCACAGCCAGAGCTCCTGTTTTCAGATAAGCGGCAGCCTTATTTTCAGTGCTTTCTATTGGTTGAGAAGCACAAAGCAGGGAACCACGTCTGTAAGGAAATGCGTTTTCTCTCAGGGTCGACTCCAAAGTATCAAGAAGTTGAGGGCTCGGGGTGTAGATGGCCTGATACCCGGTGTGGTGGTGAACTCTGGTGAGTATTCGGTCACCAAGTATCACCGTACCTGGTGTCAAATCAGGTGCAAGGCCACCTGATACACCTATATTACCGACAACTGAAGTATTCTTAAGCTGTGAAACAGCAAAACGAAGCAGTCTGTCACGGCCAATACCGCATTGAATGATTGCCGTTGTCCCGCTCCTGGAAGTATGCTGTCCCAAAACAAAACTATTCTCTTCCTTTTTCTGTTTTTTCCGTCCGGCAAGTGTTTCTGCTTCAGCTGCAAGAGCAGTGAGAATGGTGAGGGGTGCAGATGGCTTGCAGATGTCATTCATTGATTTGTATTAAAAGATTGAGGTTTATCCGGTAAGAAGTTATTTTCTCAAAGAGAAATTTCTACGTCAAAAAGGCTGATTGGGCAAGTATTTTTTACCAGAGAACTTGCCAGGCTATCCTGTTAAACAAATCATAACCAATGAAACAGATGAACACAAAACCATTGCAACAAGGGATAAGGAAAGCTGTTGACTGGCTGCTGGCCGATCAGGATCAGAAAGGTTTTTGGGTCGGTAAGCTGGAATCAAACTCCTGTATGGAAGCACAGTGGATTCTGGCCATGCATATTCTTGGTATCCAAAACGACCCCAAATATCATGGCGTGGCTCAGGCCATTTTAAACGACCAACGCAGTGACGGTTCCTGGGATATTTATTATGACGCACCCACCGGTGATATCAATACCACAGTGGAATCTTATGCAGCATTACGCATTGCCGGTATGGATCCGCAAAGTAAACCTCTGATTCAAGCCCGGCAATGGATTCTGGATAACGGCGGGCTTTCCGGTATCAGGGTCTTCACCAAATACTGGCTTGCTCTTCTTGGGGAATGGCCCTGGGAGCACACACCGGCCCTGCCGCCAGAAATTATTTTTATCCCGAGCTGGGCACCGTTTAATCTCTATAAATTTGCTACCTGGGCTCGCGCTACCTTGCTTCCCATTACACTTCTTTCGGCTCGCCGACCTGTTCATCCCGCTCCTCCCGAGCATCGCCTTGACGAGCTGTTCCCCAATGGTCGTGATAATTTTGATTATCGATTGCCCCGCAAAAAAGGCTTTGTTTCCTGGGAACGTTTTTTTCTTATAACAGATCGTTGTCTCAACTGGTATATCAACTTTCCCTTTCAGCCCTTTCGCAAAGCTGCCAGTCATCAATGCAGGGAATGGATTATTCAGCACCAGGATGCTGACGGTGCCTGGGGTGGAATCCAGCCCCCCTGGATTTATTCGTTAATGGCGCTCCATAGCGAGGACTACGCGCTTGATCATCCAGTGATGAAGGCCGGTCTTGAAGCATTTAACCTTCACTGGTCTTATGAACGTGAAGGCGGTATTTACCTGCAGCCCAGTGAATCGCCAATATGGGATACCGTTCTTGTCCTGCTTGCCTTTCTTGATTGCGACATGCCTCAAGGAACAGAAAAAGCGACTGAAAGTGCCATCAGGTACCTGCTTGAAGAACAGGTTCTGGTCGGCGGTGACTGGCAGGTATTTGTAAAAGACGTTGAACCCGGGGGCTGGGCCTTTGAATTTGAAAACGATAAGTACCCTGATGTGGATGATACCGCAGTGGCTGTTATCGTCCTGTTAAGATTGCTGCCGAGGATAAAAAACCCGGAACTTGAAGAGCAGATACGACCTGCGATTGAAAAAGCAATCCATTGGCTGCTCGGCATGCAGAACCAGAACGGTGGCTGGGCTGCTTTTGACAGAGACAATACCAGCAAGCTTCTTACCCTGATACCCTTTGCCGACTTTGGTGAATTACTTGATCCTCCAAGTGTTGACGTGACAGCTCATGTTGTTGAGGCCCTCGGACTCTATGGTAAAACCATGGCTGATCCCATTGTGGCCAATGCCTGCCGCTATATGCGAAAGGAACAGGAAGAAGACGGTTCCTGGTTTGGTCGCTGGGGGGTTAATTATATTTACGGAACTGCTGCCGTGTTGCCGGCCCTGGAAGCCATTGGCGAAGACATGCAGGCTGATGATATCCAAAAATCAGCAAGTTGGATGGTTGATCATCAAAACAAGGACGGTGGTTGGGGGGAAAGCTGTGGCTCATACATGGATGACCGCCTGCGTGGATGTGGTCCATCAACAGCGTCACAGACCGGTTGGGCGCTAATGGCCCTGGTAGCAGTTGGTTCGCATGATTTTGACCGATATATTTCTCGTGGTCTTGAATTCCTGCTCACAAGCCAGCGCCTGGATGGAACCTGGGACGAACCCCATTATACAGGAACCGGATTTCCTGGATATGGTGTCGGCAAACGGGTTAATCTATCTCAAAACGCTGAGAAGTTGGATCAGGGTGCTGAACTGTCTCGTGGTTTTATGCTTAACTACAATCTTTACCGGCATTACTTTCCACTCATGGCCATGGGCAGGGCCGAAAGTCACCTTACCGGGTAACTGTTCAGGTGCCAACCCGCAACGTCAATTAGCCTTGAAATGTAACTATTCAGCAGTGCCCCTGTTTCGTCCGTTCGGACGAAAATAATGTGCTGCTGAAT